>BTUT01000016.1:0-15938 GCA_045862935.1 Acidimicrobiia bacterium | reverse complement strand
GCCGGCGCGCGCGGCTCGCTCGTGCGCGTCGTGATCGGCGCCCACCGGCACGCGGACCTGGGCCCGCACGCGACCGTTCACCTGCACCGCGACCTCGACGTCGTCGACCACGAGGTAGCGCGGGTCGCACTCGGGAAACGTCTCGTAGGCGAGCGAATCGTGGTGGCCGAGCCTCGACCAGATCTCCTCGGCGACGTGCGGTGCGATGGGGGCGAGCATGAGCACGAGGGGCACGACGACCTCGCGCGGTGCAGCGCCGCGCTCCGCGACGACCTGGGTGAGCCGGTTGTTGAGCTCGAAGAGCCGCGCGATCGCGGTGTTGAACTTCATGTCGGCCATGTCGGCGTTCACCGCGGCGATCGTTCGGTGCAGGATGCGCCGGGTCTCGTCGTCGGCCGGCGCGTCGTCGACGTGCAACGCTCCCGAGTCCTCGTCGACCACGTTGCGCCAGAGCCGTTGGAGGAACCGGTGCACACCCGCGACGTCGGCCGTGCTCCACGGACGGCTCGCGTCGAGCGGGCCCATGAACATCTCGTAGAGGCGCAAGGTGTCGGCGCCGTAGTCGCGGTACATGTCGTCGGGCGTCACGACGTTGCGCAGGCTCTTGCCCATCTTCCCGAACTCGCGGTTCACGCGCGCGTCGCCCAGGAAGAACTCGCCGTCGCGCTCGACGACGTCGCCCGCCTCGACGTAGATGCCGCGCTCGTCGGTGTAGGCCGGCGCCTGGATGTAGCCCTGGTTGAAGAGCCGCGCGAAGGGCTCGGGCGTGGAGACGTGACCGAGGTCGTGGAGCACCTTGTGCCAGAAGCGCGCGTAGAGCAGGTGGAGGACCGCGTGCTCCACACCCCCGACGTAGAGGTCCACACCGCCGGAACGGTCGGGCCCGGACGCCGGTGCCGGCCGCATCCAGTACCGCTCGACCTCCGGGTCCACGAGTGCGTCCTCGTTCTGCGGATCGAGGTAGCGCAGGTAGTACCAGCACGATCCGGCCCACTGCGGCATGGTGTTCGTCTCACGCCGGTAGCGACGCGGCCCGTCGCCGAGGTCGAGCTCCACCTCCACCCAGTCGGCCACCCGGGTGAGGGGTGGCTCCGGCACGGTGTCGTGATCGTCCTCGGCGAACACCGCCGGCTCGAAGTCGTGCAGGTCCGGGAGCGCCACGGGGAGCAACGACTCGGGCACCGCGATCGGGAAGCCCTCGTCGTCGTAGACGATCGGGAACGGCTCGCCCCAGTACCGCTGCCGCGAGAAGAGCCAGTCGCGCAGCTTGTAGGTGACCGTCGCCGTGCCGATCCCCTCGGCTTCGAGCCAGCGGATGATGAGCCGCTTGGCGTCGCCGGTGTCGAATCCGTCGAGGCTCACGCCCTCGTTGGTGGAGCTCATGCCGTGACCCTCGCCGACGTAGGCCTCCGGCCACTGGTCGGCCGGCGTGTCGGCGTCGACGCCGCGCTCGCCGAGCCAGCCGCCGGGAGGGCGAACGACGCCCCGGATGGGGAGGTCGAACTCGCGGGCGAACTCGAAGTCGCGCTGGTCGTGCGCGGGGACGGCCATGATCGCCCCGGTGCCGTAGCCCATGAGCACGTAGTCGGCGATGAAGATCGGGATGTGCCAGCCGTTCAGCGGGTTGCGCGCGAACGCGCCGGTGAACACCCCGGTCTTCACCTTGCCCTCGCTCTGACGCTCCAGCTCGCTCTTGGACCCCGCGAAGTCGCGGTACTTCCGCACCGCCTCGGCGGGCAGGACGTCCGTGCCGAAGATGCCGCGCCAGCTCGGCGGGATCTCGGTGATCTCGTCGTCGACGAGCGCGTCGGGCCAGTCGGTGGGTACGCACACGTCGACGAGCGGGTGCTCGGGCGCCAGCACCATGTACGTCGCGCCGAACAGCGTGTCGGGCCGGGTGGTGAACACCTCGATCTCGAGGCCCTCGTGCCCGACGACGGGGAACGAGACGTTCGCACCCGTGCTGCGGCCGATCCAGTTGCGCTGCATGACCTTGATCGGCTCGGGCCAGTCGAGGAGGTCGAGGTCCGCGAGCAGCCGGTCGGCGTAGGCGGTGATCGCGAGCACCCACTGCCTCAGCGGCCGGCGGAACACCGGGTGGTTGCCGCGCTCGCTGCGTCCCTCGGTGGTGACCTCCTCGTTGGCCAGCACCGTCCCCAGGGCCGGACACCAGTTGACCGTCGCCTCCTCGAGGTACGCGAGCCGGTACGAGTCGACGACCCGACGGCGGGTGGCGCCGTCGAGGTCGGCCCAGGGTCGGCCGTCGGGGTTCGCCTCGCTGATCGGGTCGCGGACACCCTGCTCGAACAGCTCGACGAGCTCGTCGATCGGGCGAGCGTGGTCGGTCTCGTCGTCGTACCACGCGCCGAAGATCTGCAAGAAGATCCACTGGGTCCAGCGGTAGTAGTCGACGTCGGTGGTCGCGACGCCGCGACGCGGGTCGTGACCCAGCCCGAGCGCGCGCAGCTGGCGGCGCATGTTGGCGATGTTCGCCTCGGTGGTGACCCGCGGGTGCTGGCCGGTCTGGACGGCGTACTGCTCGGCGGGGAGCCCGAACGCGTCGTAGCCCATCGCGTGCAGCACGTTGTGACCCCGCATGCGCCAGTAGCGCGCGAACACGTCGGTGCCGATGTAGCCGAGCGGGTGCCCGACGTGGAGGCCCGCGCCGCTCGGGTAGGGGAACATGTCGAGCACGTAGAGCTTGGGCTTGCCCTCGGCCCACTCCCACCCGTCGGCGAGCGCCCCGAGGGGGTTGGGCGTGAAGAACGTGCGCTCGCGCTCCCAGTGGTCCTGCCAACGCGCCTCGATCTCGTTGGCCAGGCGCGCGTCGTACCGGAACCGCGGCCGGTCGTCGTCGCGCCGGTCGATGCTCTCGTCGTCGGTCCTCGGGTCCCCGCTCATGAGCGGCGAGCGTAGCGACGGCGACTCCGGACCGACGGCGCGTTCCGAGCCGACGGCTCCCCGCCGGGACCTCGACGAACGGGCGGCCGCTGGTATCGTCGACGGCTCCACCGGGCCCGTAGCTCAGTTGGTAGAGCACCTCCATGGCATGGAGGGGGTCGCCCGTTCAAGTCGGGTCGGGTCCACCTCACACGACATCGCTTCGCGCCCCTCTGGTCTCCCGGACGACCACGGGTCGCCGGGCAGCACGCGTGACCGGGCACCTCGACGATGGGAGCGCCGCCGTGCAGGTCCACGAGCACTCGTTCGTGATCGACGCCCCCCGCGATGAGATCTGGGCGGCCATGCACCCGCCGATCCCCAAGCCCGGGACGATCCACGCCCCCCGGGTCATCGAGCACGGGAAGGTGCGGATCGAGATCCTCCACGAGGGCGACGAGCACGGCCAGGGGCTCGTGCGTCACTGCTGGTTCGCCGTCCCGCGATACCTGTGCTCCGGCGGCCGGGCGCAGTCGTGGGAGATGGTCTCGGAGGTGCGCGCCCCGGAGTTCTCGCGCTACGACGCGATCGGCAAGCCGTTGTGGTCGCGCGCGATGGGCTGGCAGCGCTACGACGACCTCGGCGACGGCCGCACGCAGGTCACGTTCCACGAGGAGTACCACGTGTTCAACCCGGTGCTGCGTGCGCTCCTCGAGAAGCGGGTGCACCGGTTCATCTCGAAGGACAACGACAAGCTCGTGAAGGCCGGCATCGAGGGAGCGCTGCGCGCCCGCGCCGCGGCGATCCGACCGATCGCCCCGGACTGAGCGACCCCCTGTTTGGACGGGAATGGGGGCCATAGCCCCACCAAGTGTCCAAACAGTCGGTCGGGGACATGCCCCCGGTACCCTGCCCGGCGTGATCGGGGTGATCGACTACCGGGCCGGCAACGCGCCGAGCGTCGGGTACGCGCTCGAGCGCCTCGGCGTCCCCCACCGTCTCGTCGCCGACCCCGATGCGCTCCCCGGCGTCGAGCGGATCATCCTGCCCGGTGTGGGGGCCGCGCGCGCCACGCTGGACTCGCTGGCCGAGACCGGCCTGGTCGAGCCCCTCACCGAGCTCGTGGTGAACGGCCACGTGCCGTTCCTCGGCATCTGCATCGGCCTCCAGGTGCTCCTGGAGCGCTCCGAGGAGGGCGGCGTCGACTGCCTGGGATGGGTCCCGGGTGACGTGCGCCGCTTCCCGGCGACCCTGCGGGTGCCCCAGATCGGTTGGAACGCGGTCAAGGCGACACGCTCCCACCCGGTCACCGACGGGCTGGGCGACGACGCGTACTGCTACTTCGTGAACTCGTACTTCGCCGACCCCGCCGATGCGGGCGACGTGCTCGGTGTCACCGAGTACGGAGCCGAGTTCTGCTCGATCATCGGCCGCGACAACCTCGTCGCCACGCAGTTCCACGCCGAGAAGAGCGGACCGGTCGGGCTCGCGCTCCTCGAGCGGTTCTCGCGGTGGGACGGCTCGTGCTGACCAAGCGGCTCATCGCGTGCTTCGACGTGGTGAACGGACGCGTCACCAAGGCCCAGCAGTTCCAGGACAACATCGATGTCGCGCCGGCGGCCGAGCTCGCGCAACAGCTCTACGAGGACCAGATCGACGAGATCGTCTTCTACGACATCAAGGCCAGCGCCGAGCGGCGCAAGATCGACCTCGACACCGTGCGCGACGTCGCCCACCACGTGTTCGTCCCCTTCACCGTGGGCGGCGGCATCCGCTCCGTCGACGACATGTTCGAGGTGCTGAAGGCCGGGGCCGAGAAGATCAGCGTCGACTCGATGGCCGTGCGCAACCCCGACATCATCCGCGAGGGCGCCGAGGCGTTCGGACGGCAGTGCATCGTGCTGTCCACGCAGGTGAAGTACGTGGGCATCCGGCCCGGACTCCCCTCCGGTTACGAGGTCTACATCGACGGCGCGCGCCTCGCGACCGGGCTCGACGCGGTCGAGTGGGTGCGTCGCGGCGAGGAGCTCGGGGCCGGCGAGATCGTGGTGAACTCGATCGACCGCGACGGCACCGCGTCGGGCTACGACCTCGACATCACCCGCGCGATCGCCGACGCGGTCAACGTCCCCGTGATCGCGAGCGGCGGCGCGGGAACGGTCGCGCACATCGCCGACGGACTCACGGCCGGGGGCGCGCAAGCCGCGATCATCAGCTCGATCCTCTACTCGCCCCGCTTCGAGCGGAACCTCGGCGTGCGCGAGCTGAAGGCGGCGCTCGTCGAGAGCGGCGTGGCGATGCGGCCCTACGTCGACGCCGACTGAGGCGTCGCCACCGGGAGGTGGGCCACGTCGGCCCACAGCCGGTCGAGGTCGTAGTACGCGCGCGTCTCCTCGAGGAACACGTGCACGACGATGTCGCCGTAGTCCATGAGAACCCACGTCGCGTCCGAGAGCCCTTCGACCGAGCGCGGCTTGGTGCCGTCGTGCTCGTGGAGCGCTCGCTCGACCTCCTCGACGATCGTACGAACCTGGCGCAGGTTGGCGGCCGAGACGAGCACGAACAGGTCGATGATCGCGAGCACGTCACCCACCGCGAGCACGGCGACGTCGGTACCCTTCTTCGCGAGCGCCGCCTCGGCGGCCACCTGCGCCCGAGTGCGCGCGACCGGGTCGGGATGGGTCAAGCGGCGCGCCCGGTCGTCATCGGTGCACAGTGTAGAGGCCCCGCCGGCGCACCTCGGCGATCACCGCCGGTGGCATCAGGCCGTCGACCGGGCGGCCCCCGGCCAGGCGGGCCCTGAGATCGGTCGAGGAGATGTCGAGGCGCGGCACCCGCACGTGGCGGACGCGCCACCCCTCGCCGGGTGGCTCCACGTCGAGGTCGCCCGCCCGCTCGACCACGACGACCGTCGCGAGCGCCTTGGTGTCGTCGAGACGACGCCAGGTGGGCATGTTCGCCACCGCGTCCGCTCCGAGGACGAGGTACAGGTCACGGCCGGGCGCGCCGAGGAGCTCCAACGTGTCGGCCGTGACCGAGGGCCCGTCCCGCTCCACCTCCACCGAGCTCACCTCCACGCCGTCCACGCCGTCCACGGCGACACGCACGAGCGCCAGCCGGTCCTCCGCGGAGGCCACCACGCGGCCGCGCTTCTGCCACGGATCGCCCGCGACCACGAGGAGCACGCGATCCAGACCGAGCGCGTGTCGAACCTCGGCGGCGGTCGCGACGTGGCCCGCGTGCACCGGATCGAAGGTGCCCCCCAGCACGCCGACGCTCTCCTCCATCGAACGAAGTGTACGGAGCAGCCCTCGACGGACGCGCTGACGCGGTCCGGCTCCCGTCACCCTGCGTTCACATACCGGCAACACGGGCTCCCTAGGCTGGCGCGCGTGAACGAACCGTCGCCCGAGATCCACGTGCTCGTGCGCGTGTGGCTCCCCGACCGCCCCGGCGCGCTCGGGCTGGTCGCGTCGCGCATCGGTGCTCTCGGTGGCGACATCGTCGGCGTGGACGTGGTGGAGCAGGGAGAGCGCGTCGCCATCGACGAGTTCGCGGTCATCGTCCCCAACGACGGACGCGTCGATCTCATGGTGCGCGAGATCGAGCAGGTGGACGGCGCCGCCGTCGAGGAGATCCGTCGGGTCGGCACCTTCCCCGACCCGCGCCTCGACGCGCTCGAGTCGGCTGCCGCGCTCTGTGAAGCCGACTCGGTCGACGCGCTCCACACGGTGCTCACCAGCCACGTGCATCGGGAGTTCCTCGCCGACTGGGTCGCACTGCTGCGAGGAGACGAGGCGCTGGCGATCACCGGGGCCGACGTCCCCGACGTCGCGATGCTCGTGGCCCTCGCAGCCGGCACCACGGCGTCGGCGCTGGTGGCGGACGGCGTCTCCGGGCCGGAGGACCTCGCCGTGGCCCGGCTCCCTGACCACGGCGCGCTGGTCCTCGTCGGGCGGGCGGGCCACGTGTTCCGGCGCCGGGAACGGGCTCAGCTGTCGATGCTCGCCCGCGTCGCGGACCATGTCTGGCGACTGCTCGGCGCCGCCGGGGGCGAGTGCGCCTGACGCTCCACCCGGTGGCGGTGCACACCCACCCGACCGCGGGAACCGATCGGCTCAGGGGCGAGCGCGACGCACGACTCCTCGTGTGGCGTCGTGCGCGCGCCGCGCGGCCTCCGCGACGGGGAGGTCCCGCAACGTCGCCGACATGACCTCCACCGACAACGGCGCACGCACCCCCGCGCCGTCGAGCATCGTCACGAAGCCGACCAGGTCGAAGACGCCTTCACCCGGGAGGCGGCGTCGCTCGTTCGTGTCCTCGAGCAGGGTCCCGATCACCTCGTCGTCGGCGTCGTCGATCTGCACGACGAACACACGGTCCGCGATCGAGCGGAGGGCCGAGGGGTCGGGGCGACCCCGGAACCAGTGCCACGCGTCGACGTTGACGCCGGCGTTGGCACGATCGACCTCGCGCACGAGCGTGGCGGCGGTGGCGACGTCGGGGATTCCCGACCACGGCGTGAACTCGAGGGCCACGCGCAGACCGTGGGCGGCCGCGCGGTCACACAGCGCGCCGAACCGATCGACGAGCGTCGACAGCTCGGGAGTCTGCTCCGGTCCCACCAGCTCACCCGCCGACACGACCCGTGGGCCGAGCGCGTCGGCCATCGCCCAGACCCGGTCCTCGAGCAGCCTCGCCGATCGGACGCGCGCCGTCTCCTCGGGACCGGCCGACCAGTCCATCAGGAACTCGACCTCCGCGAGCACGACGCCGTGGTCGTCGAGCACCGCGGCGATGTCGGCGTCGCTGAGCCCCCCGGCACGCGCCAGCGCGTAGTCGAAGCCGAGCAACCCGATGCCCGCGAAGCCCGCCGCGCCGGCCGCGGCCACACGCTCGGCGAAGCCGAACCGCGCGGGCTCCATCGGCGAGGCCCCGGTGAGGGTGAAGTGACTGCAGACCAGGTCGTCGGGACCGAGCATGGGCTTCTTCCTGCGGTTCTCGGACGCAGTCCGACTGTGCGTCCCTCGCCCCGCGTCGCGGGGGCGAGGGACTTGGGGATGGTCAGGCTTCGGCGATGGTGGTGACGAAGCGCTCGAGCTGGCGGAGGTTGCGGCACTCGAACACCCCGTCACAGAACCTCGCGTACTCGGAGATGATGGAGTCGCCGGAATCCCAGTAGCCGCGCGGCTCCGGGTTGAGCCAGTAGACGTGACGGGCGCGCTTCTGGAGCGACTGCAGCACCCAGCTGTGCGAGGCGTGGTAGTTGTTCCGCGCGTCGCCGAGGAAGATGACCGAGGTCTTGTGCGTGACCTCGCGCTCGTGGCGGTCGTGGAACACCGTGAACGCGTGGCCGTAGTCGGAGTGGCCGTCGACCCACACCACGTCGGCTTCGGTGTTGACCCGGTGCACCGCGGCCGAGATGTCGTCGGCGCCCTCGAAGAACCGGCTCACCTCGTCGATCCCGTCGATGAACACCCACGACCGGACCTTCGAGAACTGGCTCGCCATCGCGTGCACGAACTGCAGCGTGAACCGTGCGAACGACGCCACCGACCCCGAGATGTCGGCGACCACCATGATCTCGGGCTTCGAAGGGTGCGGTCGGCGGAACTTCGGCTCGGCGGGCACGCCGCCGTAGTTCATCGACGCCCGCACCGTGCGCCGGAAGTCGAGATGGCCGCGGTGACGACGGCGGCGGCGCTGCGCGAGCCGGGCCGCGAGCAAGCGGGTGAGGGGCTGGATCGCGCGCTGCAACGCGAGCATCTCGTCGCGCGATGCGTGCATGAAGTCGATGTCCTCGGGCAGCGGCTTGCGCAGCGTGCGGGCCATCGCGTCGACCCCCCGGTCGGCGATGAGCCGCCGGCGGATCTCCTCCTCCACGAGCCGGCGCAAGCGATGGAGCCGGGCCTCGAACTCCTCACGGGCGAGCCGCTCCCCCAGCGGGTCGCTCGGGATCTCACCGCGCTCCTGCGCCTGACCCATCAGCCGGGCCGAGAGGTCCTCGAGATCGAGCTGGCGGAGCGTGCGGTAGAGGTAGTAGGTCCCGCCGACCGGGCGACCGGGCTCCATGCCCGCGAACTGGCTCACCGCGATGCCCGCGAGCCGGCGGAGCTCGTCGTCGTCCATCCGCGCCAGCGCGCGCAGCAGCATCTCCGCGATCTCTTCGCGGCTGAGGTCCCCCCCGGCACCCGCACCCGACATCTCACCCGCGATGCCGCCGAAGAGCTCGTCGGGAAGCTCGGCTGCGTCGCGGTCGTCGGCGGCCGGGCTGAACAGGGAGAAGTACACGTCGAACACCGTGTCGAACGCCGCCCGGTGACGGTGGTGCTTCACGAGCGTCGCGCCGAGCACCGAGCGCAGCACCTCGCGCTCGGCGAGCTCGATGTGCTCGACGCCGCGCATCGCGTCGAGGTTCTCGGTCATCGAGACCGGCAGTCCGGCGGCGCGGAGCTCGTGCACGAAGCCCTGCAGCACGTCGAGCATCGTCGCGTGACGCGCAGGCACAGTGGTCATGGCGTCATCGTCCGGCCGGCGCCCCGGTCTCGACGAGCTCCTTGCGGGCCTTGGCGATGTCGGACTGGTACTTCAGCAGCACGTGGAGCGTCTCGCCGATGACCTCCGGCGAGATCTCGGATCGGCCCAGGTAGATCAGCGTGCGTGCCCAGTCGATGGTCTCCGAGATCGACGGCGCCTTCTTCAGGTCGAGCTCACGGATCGACCGCACGACGCGCGCGATCTGCTCCGCGAGGCTGTCGTCGATCTCGGGCACCCGCACGCGCACGATCTCCTTCTCGCGCTCCACGTCGGGGTAGTCGACGTGGAGGTACAGGCAGCGACGCTTCAGCGCCTCGGAGAGCTCGCGCGTGTTGTTGGACGTGAGGAGCACCATCGGACGCTGGCGGCCCACGATCGTCCCGAGCTCCGGGATCGAGACCTGGAAGTCCGACAGCACCTCGAGCAGGAGCGCCTCGGTCTCGATCTCGACCCGGTCGACCTCGTCGATGAGCAGCACCACTGGCTCCTCCGCCCGGATCGCCTCGAGCAACGGGCGCGTGAGCAGGAACGGTTCGGAGAAGATGTCGGCCTCCACGTCGGCCCACGACGTCTCGTGCTCACGATCCGCCTGGATCCGCAGCAGCTGCTTCTTGTAGTTCCACTCGTAGAGGGCCTTCGCCTCGTCGAGCCCCTCGTAGCACTGGAGGCGGATGAGCCGGGCGCCGGTGCTCGCGGCGATCGCCTTCGCGAGCTCCGTCTTGCCCACTCCGGCCGGGCCCTCGACGAGCACCGGCTTCTCGAGCCGGTCGGCCAGGAAGGTCACCCCGGCGATGTTGGCGTCGGCCAGGTAGTCGACGCCGCGCAGACGGTCGACGACGTCGGTCACCGACTGGAAACGATCCGCCACGGTTGCTCCACTCCTCGCCGATGTCGCGGGGCCGGTGGGCTCGTCTACTCGACGATCTGCCCGTCACCCCACACGACGTACTTGTAGGTCGTCAGCTCACGCAGTCCCATGGGGCCTCGGGCATGGAGCTTCTGCGTGGAGATCCCGATCTCGGCGCCGAACCCGAACCGCTCGCCGTCGGTGAACCGGGTGGACGCGTTGACGATCACCACCGCCGCGTCGACCTCGTCGGTGAACCGCCGTGCGGCGTCGACGTCGCGGGTGAGGATCGCCTCGGTGTGGCCCGTCCCGAACCGGTTCACGTGTGCGATCGCGTCGTCGAGCGTCGGCGCGACGGCCACCGAGATCTTCAGGTCGAGGTACTCGCGGCCGAAGTCGTCGTCGGTCGCCACCCCCATCGCGGGCACGCGGCGACGGGCCCGGTCGTCGCCCACCATCTCGACCCCTCGCTCACGCAGCGCGTCGGCCACTCGCGGCAGGAACGCATCGGCGATCGCCTCGTGCACCACGAGCGACTCGGCCGCGTTGCACACGCTGGCGCGGTCGGTCTTCGCGTTCACCGCGATCCGCAACGCCTCGTCGAGATCCGCGGACGCATCGACGTACACGTGACAGTTGCCGTCGCCGTCGATGATCACGGGAACGGTCGCGTTCTCGCGGATGCTCTGGATGAGCGCCGGACCGCCACGGGGGACGAGGCAGTCGACGTACTCCGTGCACCGCATCACGGTGAGCGCGCCCTCGTGGGTGACGTCGTCGACCAGGGCGACTGCGTCGGCCGGGAGGCCTGCCTCGGCGACGCCGTCGCGCAGCGCCTCGGCGACGACTCGGTTCGTCCCGAGGGCCGTGCTCGACCCCCGCAGGAGTGCCGCGTTGCCGGACTTGAGGCAGATGCCCGCGGCGTCGCTGGTGACGTTGGGGCGGTTCTCGAAGATCACCGCGACGACGCCGAGGGGGACCCGGATGCGCTGGATCTGGAGGCCGTTGGGTCGACGGGTGCCGTCGAGCGTCTCGCCGACCGGGTCCGGCAACGAGGCGACCTGCCGCAGACCGCCGGCCATCGCGGCGAGCCGGGCGTCGTCGAGGCGGAGCCGGTCGACGGCTGACGGGGCCATGCCGTCCGACTCCGCGGCCGCCACGTCGACCCGGTTCGCGTCGAGGACGTCGGTGGCTCGGTCGAGCAGCAGGCCGGCCGCGTGGAGCAGCGCGGCGTTCTTCTCGCCGGTGGACGCCGTCGCGAGCCGCCGCGACGCCACCTTGGCCCGTCGTGCGAGCTCGATCACCACCTCGGACATCGGTCCGAGCATAGAAGCCGGTCCCGCGGGCACGGTCGTGGGAGCCGGTTGGGAGGCCCTGGGGCCGCGCCTGGCGTGAGACGCCGGCTGCGGCCCCAGGTCATGCTCCCGCTCCTCGCCGACCGTCGCGAGCCCTCGAAGCGGAAGGCCCTCCCCCCGTCGGTCGACGACGAGTCCTGAGAGTGTTGTCGTTTCGCGCCCGGAGTGCAAGACACCCAGGGGGACGGGCCCCGCCATCGCCCCACCGCGGGCCGCGGCCGAGCCGCTGGACGGGCGGGTGGGCCGGCACCCACACCCGGTGGGTCGCCTGCCCGTGAACCGACGCCGCGTGCCGACGTCAGGGCAGGATCACGAGGTCGTCGCGGTGGATCACCTCGTGCGGGATGCCCTCGGGCAGCGCTGCGGTCCGCCGGCCGGCGACGGCCCTCAGCGCCGCGGCGTCCACACCGACGAGGCCCTTCGCGAACACCCGGCCCCCGCCGTCGACCACCTCGACGGCATCCTCCGCCTCGAACGCCCCCTCGACCGCACGGACCCCGGCCGGGAGCAGCGACCGGCCCCCTCCCACGAGCGCGTCACGGGCACCGTCGTCGACGACCACCCGGCCGGAGGCGCCGCGGGCGAACGCGATCCAGAGCTTGCGGCTGGACAGGCGCTGCGCTCGGGGCTGCACGACCGTGCCGACCGCCCGGTCGGCGACCGCGTCCACCACCACGTCGGGCTGCTGCGCGCTCGCGATCACGGTCCGCACGCCCGACCACGCGGCGATCTTCGCCGCGGCGAGCTTGCTCGCCATCCCCCCGCTGCCCCGAGCAGTCCCCGCACCCCCGGCGACGGCTTCGAGTGCCGCGTCGACCTCCACGATCTCCTCGATCAACGACGCCCCGGCGTCGAGGCGCGGGTCGGCCGTGAACACGCCGCCCGTATCGGTGAGGAGGACGAGCAGCTCGGCACCCACGAGGTGCGAGACGAGCGCGGCCAGGCGATCGTTGTCGCCGTAGCGGATCTCGTCGTCGGCGACCGTGTCGTTCTCGTTCACGATCGGGACGACGCCGAGCTCGAGCAGGCGGGCGAGCGTCTCGCGCGCGTGGAGGTACTGCGCGCGGTGGCCGAAGTCATGGGGTGTGAGCAGCACCTGCCCGGCGACGATCCCGTGGGCGGCGAGCAGCGCAGCGAGCCGCTCCATCAGGCGGGGCTGACCCACCGCCGCGATCGCCTGGAGCGTCCCCACGTCGCGGGGCCGTTCCGTGATGCCCAACGCGGGCAGACCGGCGGCGATCGCCCCCGAGCTCACGAGCACGACCTGGTGCTGGGCACGGCGCGCGGCGGCGATCTCCGCGCAGAGCTTCACCAGCGCCGCGTCGTCGAGATCGCCCGACTCCCGAGTGATCGACGACGTGCCGACCTTCACGACCACGATCACCGTGCGCTCCCTCGCTGATCCAACGCCCTCGTCACCCGAACCCCTCGACGTACTCCATCTCGACCTGGCCGATCCGCACGATGTCACCCTCTCGCGCGCCCGCCCGCTGGAGCGCCCGTTCGACCCCCATGCGACGGAAGCGCTCCTGCACGTACGCGAGCGCCTCGGTGTTCGTGAGGTCGGCCATCGCCACGACTCGCTCCGCGCTCCGGCCGTGGACCCGCCAGGCGCCGTCGCCGTCGCGACCCACGGAGAACCCGGTCGCCTCGGGGCGCAGCACGACGAACCCCTCCGGCTCGGGCTCGGCCGCCCGCGCCTCGTCGACCATCGTGCCGATCCGCCCGAGCAGCTCGTCGAGTCCGGTGCGCGTCACCGCCGAGATCCGGAGGCCGGAGAACGACTCGTCGGTGGACACGTCGGCCTTGTTGGCGACCACGAGACGCGGCCGCTCGAGCAGCTCGGGCCGGTATCGGCCGAGCTCGTCGAGGAGGATCGCCTCCTGGTCGGCCGGGCTGCGACCGTCGACGCTCGCGAGATCGAGCAGGATCACCAGCACACGCGCCCGTTCGACGTGGCGCAGGAAGCGGTGGCCGAGCCCGCGCCCTTCGGCCGCGCCCTCGACGAGGCCCGGGATGTCGGCGAGGACGAACTCGTGGTCCCGGAAGCGCACGACGCCCAGGTGCGGCTCGAGCGTGGTGAAGGGGTAGTCGGCGATCTTGGGCTTCGCGGCACTGACCGACGCGATCAGCGTCGACTTCCCCGCGTTCGGGAAGCCGACGAGCGCGGCGTCGGCGAGCAGCTTCACCTCGAACCGGAGCCAGTGCTCCTCGCCGTACTCGCCCTGTTCGGCGAACGACGGCGCGCGCCGCGCGTTGGACAGGAACCGTGCGTTGCCGCGCCCGCCGCGACCGCCCTTGGCGGCGACGTACCGGTCGCCGTGGTGCACGAGATCGGCGAGCACGGATCCGTCGCGCGACCGTACGACCGTGCCCTCGGGCACCACGACCTCGAGATCCTTGCCGCGCGCCCCGTGGCGCTTGCCACCCGCACCGTGACGGCCCGACTCCGCGCGGCGGTGCGGGTGGTCCCGGAAGGCCAGGAGCGACGCGGTGTTGCGGTCGGCGCGCACGATCACGTCACCCCCCGCGCCGCCGTCGCCACCGTCGGGCCCGCCCTTGGGCACGTGGGCCTCGCGCCGGAACGACATCGCACCCGCGCCGCCGTCGCCACCGCGGAGATTGACCTGGACCTCGTCGACGAACGCCATCACACTGCCTCGCCCGCTGCGAGGCGGGTCACCCGCCCTCGCGGTCGCTCGCTCGGCTGCTCCCGTCGCCCGCTGCGCTCGCTCCCGGGACGAAGCGATCGGGCCGCTCCGATCCTCAGGCGTCGGCGGGGAGGATGTCGACGAGCTTGCGGCCGCGGCGCTGCCCGAACCGCACGACGCCGTCCGTCGTCGCGAACAAGGTGTCGTCGCCGCCGCGCCCGACGTTCTCACCCGGGTGGAAGCGGGTGCCCCGCTGGCGCACGAGGATCGCGCCGGCGCGCACCTCGGCACCCGAAGCCACCTTCACCCCGAGGCGTTGCGCGTTGGAGTCGCGTCCGTTGCGGGAGGAGGATGCGCCCTTCTTCTTCGACATCTGGTCGTGCTCCTGGACGTGGGCGGGCCGCGCTCAGCCGGCCGAGATCCCGGTGATCTCGATCACCGAGTACTTCTGGCGGTGGCCCCAGCGCTTGCGCTGGTTGGACTTGGCCTTGTAGGTGAAGCCCCGGATCTTCTCGCCCTTCGCCTCGCCGACCACCTTCGCCGTGACGGTCGCGCCCTCGAGCTGGGCGGGTGCGGCGAGGACGGTGTCACCGTCGACGAGGAGCACCGGCCGCAGCGACACCTGGCCCTCGGCCTCGACGCCGAGCCGCTCCACGGTGAGTCGCTGGCCCGGCTCGACCCGGTACTGCTTGCCGCCGGTGTGGATGACTGCGTACATGACGATTCCTGGGGCGATGGGGGCGATGGGGCCTACGGGGCCGGCCCGCGGCGAACGGGAACCGAGAGATCCTAGTCGAGGTCGTGCAGCAACGCCCCGTCGATGGTGAAGCCGCGCCCCGTGCAGTGCTCGCAGACCGTGCTCACCGACTCCAAGAGGCCCTCCGAAACCCGCTTGCGGGTCATCTCCACGAGCCCGAGCTCCGAGATGTCGAAGACCTGGGTACGGGTCTTGTCGCGGGCGAGTGCCGCCCGGAGCGCCCTCATCACCTCATCGCGGTTGCCCTTCGACTCCATGTCGATGAAGTCGATCACGATGATGCCGCCGATGTCGCGCAGCCGGAGCTGGCGAGCCACCTCCTCGGCCGCCTCGACGTTGTTCTTGGTGACGGTCTCCTCGAGGTTCGAGCGGCCGACGTTCTTGCCCGTGTTCACGTCCACGACGGTGAGCGCCTCGGTGCGCTCGATCACGAGCGAGCCGCCCGACGGCAACCAGACCTTGCGGTCGAGGGCCTTGAGGAGCTGCTCGTGGACGTGGTACCGCTCGAACAGCGGCAGGCCCTCCGCGACGGCGTCGTAGCGCTCGACCCGATCGGCGAGCTCGGGGGCCACGGCTTCGACGTACGCCTTCACCTCGTCGTAGAGCCCCTCGTCGTCGATCGCGACGCCGCGGTACTCCTTCGTGAACTCCTCGCGCAGCAGGCGCAGCGCGAGCGGCGGCTCCTGGTAGAGCAACCGCGCGGTCCTCGAGCCACGCGCCAGCGCCGAGATCTGGTCCCACTGCTGGCGCAGTCGCAGCACGTCGCGCTCCAGCTCCTCCGCCGTCGCCCCTTCGGCGGCCGTGCGGACGATGAGGCCGGCATCGGGCGGGCGCAGGTGGTCGAGCACCTTGCGCAGCCGGCGCCGCTCGTCGTCGGGCATGCGCTTCGAGATCCCGTACGTCTCCGGCTG
>BTUT01000015.1:4919-15941 GCA_045862935.1 Acidimicrobiia bacterium | reverse complement strand
CCGACGGCACATGCACCTCTACGGCACGACCAAGGAGCAGCTCGGCTGGCTCGCGGTCAACAGCCGCGCCAACGCCGCCCTCAACCCGCTCGCGGTGTACCAGACACCGATGACGATGGGCGACTACCTCGCGGCGCGACCGGTATCCACCCCGCTCGGGCTGTTCGACTGCGACGTGCCCGTCGACGGGTCGATCGCGTTCGTGGTCTCCGCCGCCGACCACGCGCCCGACTGCCCGAACCTCCCGATCCGGGTGGAGGCGATCGGCGGATCGACGGGCGCAGGCGGTTGGTACCACCGGCCCGACTACCCGAAGATGGCCTCGACCGACGCCGCCGCGGAGATGTGGAGCCGCACCGAGCTCACCCCCGGCGACGTCGACATCGCCGAGCTATACGACGGCTTCACCTTCCTCACCTTCGCGTGGCTCGAAGCGCTGGGCCTGTGCGGCGAAGGTGAAGCGGGGCCGTTCGTCGAGGGCGCGTCGCGCATCGCGCTCGACGGCGAGCTGCCGCTCAACACCTACGGCGGGCAGCTGTCGGCGGGGCGGATGCACGGCTACTGGGTGCTGCACGAGGCCTGCCTCCAGCTGCGGGGCGGCGCCGGCGAGCGCCAGGTCGCGCGACAGCCCGAGGTCGCCGTCGTGGCAAACGGTGGTGGGCCCATCGCCGGCTCGATGCTGGTGACGCGGTAACGCGCTGACGAGGCCCACGAGGTCGAGCCCGACGGTGTGCCTTCGCCCCGGAACCCGAGGGGTAGGGACCCCGGCTACGCCCCGCCGTCTGGGAGGTTCTGCAGCCGCAGCTCGCCACGCGCGAGCAGGCGACCCTCATCGTCGCGGACGTGGGCCGACCACAGCTGCTGGGTCCGTCCCTGATTGACCGCGACCGCCTCCAGGACAACGCGCCCGCCACTCGTCGAGCGCAGGAAGTGCGTGGTATCGGTGAGACCTACGGCGAACATCCCCCGGTCGCACGCATGAACGCGGACGGGGGACGTGGGTTGGGGTCCTCCGGCGACGTGGTCACCTGGTTCGCTCCTCGTCGGAAGCCATCGCTTCGAGCGCCGCGCGCATCTGCTCGTGGACCAGGTTCACCGCCTGCAGCGGTCGGATCATCACCCGGAACTCCACGATGCGGTCCTGATCGTCGCACCGGATGATGTCGACGCCGTTCACGTACTTGCCCTCAGCGTGGTCTCGAACTCGAGCACCGCCGTGTCGCCGGCGACCACCTGCTTCGTGTAGTGGAACCCGCTTCTGGACTCTTTCTCGTCCGAGGGATCGTCGTGCATGAGCGTCATCACCGCCGCCTCGAGGTAGCGCCGGGTGATCGCCTTGCCCTCCTGCGGGGTGAAGACGATCGGGGAGTAGAACACCACGTCGTCGGCGAGCAGGTCCTCGAGCCCGCCCGGCAGGTCGCCTCGCACGTACCGATGCCACTGCTCGACGACCGCGTCGATCATCCTCGTGCTCCTCGAAGTGGCCGGTCGGCCGGTGGCCCCACGAACCCGGAAACCGTACACTCTTTCCCAACGGTCCAACCCCGGACAGACCCGAGGACACCATGCGAGCGCCCGCGGATACCGAGCCGTACGACGAGTTCGGGCTGCTCCACGAGAACGCCTCAGAGATCGGCCTCGCGTGGCCCACCGGGCTGTCGGCCGCGCGACAGGTGGTCGACGTCGGTGACGGCCAGCAGGTGAGCCTGATCGGGTGGGGGGATGGCGAGCCCGAGGTCGTGTTCCTCCACGGCGGGGGCCAGAACGCCCACACGTGGGACACCGTCGCGCTCGCGCTCGACCGGCCCGCCCTCGCGATCGACCTTCCCGGACACGGACACTCCGACCGGCGCACCGACCGCGACTACAGCCCGTGGCGCAACGCCGAGGCCGTCGCCGCCGTGATCGAGCAGCTCGCGCCGGGCGCGGCGGTCGTCGTCGGGATGTCCCTCGGCGGGGCCACCAACATCCGGCTCGCGGCGACGCGCCCCGACCTCGTGCGTCGCGCGGTGATCGTCGACGTCACGCCCCAGGTGAACGACCCCGGTCGAGCCTGGACGCCCGAGCAGCGCGGCTCGGTCGCGCTGATCGGCGGTCCGCCCACCTACGAGTCGTTCAAGGCCGTCGCCGCCGCGACCGTCGCGCTCTCGCCGAACCGCAGCGAGGCCGCCGTCCGACGCGGTGTCCGTCACAACACGTACCGGCGCGACGACGGTTGCTGGGCCTGGCGCTACGACCTGTTCCGCGACCACGCCGAGGGCGAGCCGGCCCCGGGTGCACACGACTGGACCGACTTCACGCCGCTGTGGGACGACGTCGCCGCGATCTCGGTGCCCACGATGATGGTCCAGGGCGGCGACTCGGTCTTCGTGACCCCCGAGGACCGCAGCGAGTTCGAACGACGGTTGCCGTCGGTGCGCTGGGAGGTCGTGCTCGGCTCCGGCCACGCCGTGCAGAGCGACCAGCCGCTCGCGCTCGTGGCCCTCGTCCGTTCGTTCGCCTTCGACCAGTGACCAACCGAAAGGTGCCCATGCCCCGCGACCCCGTGTCGTCGCCCGACGCGCCCCTCCCCGGCCCCGTCGTCGGCACCCCGCCCCGTCGGCCGGGCTCGGTCCGCCGCACGGCCACGATCGACATGGGCTGGCCCGGCGGGCTGGGCACTCCGCTGCACCTGGCCGGCCGGTCGCGCGACCTCCTCACGCCGGAGTCCGGCGATCCGGTGGTGGCGGGCGCGGCGGAGATGCACGCCACGATCGGTGACAACCGCACGATCACCGCGATCGACGCCCTGCCCGACCACCCGGGTATCGAGCTTCTCGTCGGCGCCCAGGGGGGGTCCTACCTGCGCAGCGCGATCGACGCCGCGCTCCCGGGTGAGCGCGAGTCCGCGAGCCCGCTGTACGTGCTCCTCGATGACATCGCGGGCTGCAGCCTCATCGCCGGGTTCGTGTGGTCACGCTGGGAGCCCGACTTCGCCGCGCGGATGCGCGAGGCGCGCGGCTCGATGGGCATCCGCAAGGGCAAGATCATCTGCTCGGGGCTGCGGCCGGGCGGCTGGGCCCAGACCGCGCCCGACGACGAGCGCCGCAGCATGCACAACGTCCGACCCGCGGGCGACATCTCCACGCCGGATGACCCGTGGGGCTGGCACGCGCTGCCGGAGCGGCCGGAGGTCGCGATGCGCCGTCACCGGCGCATCGACGTGTGGCGTGACGGCGACGACATCGTGGTCGACGAGCTGTTCCGGGACAGTGCCTGGGAGCCCGACGGCTCCGAGATCGTGCTCCACGAGTACGAGGTCGCAGCCCGGGTCGATGCGGCCTCGGCGACCCTTGCGTCGGTGACGGCCACACCGCGCGTGCTCCCGTTCCCGGAGTGCCCGTGGGTCGCCCCCAACGTCGCCTGGCTCGCCGGGCACCCCGTGCGGGCGTTCCGGACCGACGTACAGCAGACCCTCACCGAGCTCGACTGCTGCACGCACCTCAACGACATGCTCCGCTGCCTCGCCGAGGTCCCGGTCCTGGCCGCGGCGCTCCCCTGACCCTGTTTGGACGCATAGCGGCGCCCTGGCGCCGCAAAGCGTCCAAACAATCAGCCGGCGGGGAGCGCGATGGCCTTGGTCTCGAGGTACTGCTCGAAGCCCTCGAGCCCGTTCTGGCGCCCGATGCCACTGGCTTTGTAGCCGCCGAACGGCAGGTCGGCGCCGTAGCCGACGCCACCGTTGATGCCCACGCCGCCGGTTCGCATCCGGTGCGCCACGGCGAGCGCGCGCTCGTTCGTCGCCGAGAACACGCCGCCCGCGAGGCCGTACTGGTTGTCGTTGGCGAGACGGACCGCGTCGTCGTCGCCGTCGTGGGGGATCACCACGAGCACCGGCCCGAAGATCTCCTCACGCGCGATCGTCATGGCGTTGTCGACGTCGGCGAACAGCGTGGGCTCCACGAAGTACCCCTTCGGGAGGTGCGCGGGGCGACCGCCACCCACCACGAGTCGCGCCCCCTCGTCGACGCCCGTCTGGATGTAGCCGAGCACCCGGTCGCGCTGCTTCGCGCTGATGACGGGGCCGGTGACGTGCTCCGGGTTGGTCGGATCGCCGTACGGGATGTGCTGGTACACCATCTCGAGGATCGCGATCGCCTCGTCGTAGCGGGCGCGGGGCACGAGCAGTCGGGTCGGGAGCGCGCAGCCCTGGCCGGCGTGCATACAGACCATCCCGCCGGCCGCCGGGAGGATCGCGGGCAGGTCGGCGTCGTCGAGGAGGATCATCGCCGACTTGCCGCCCAGCTCGAGGAACACGCGCTTGAGCGTGGCCGCACCCTTCTCCATGATGCGCTTGCCGGTCGCGGTGGAGCCGGTGAACGAGACCATGTCGACCCGGGGGTCGAGCACGAGCTCCTCCCCCACGAGGTGATCGGACGACGTCACGACGTTCACCACGCCGGCGGGGATGTCGGTGCGTTCGGCGACGAGCCGGCCGATGCGCGTCGCGTTCCACGGTGTGTCGGGGGCGGGCTTCACCACGGTCGTGTTGCCGGTGGCCAGCACCTGCCCGAGCTTGTTGATCGTGATCTCGAACGGGAAGTTCCACGGGATGATGGAGCCGACGACGCCCACCGGCTCCTTCCACACGTAGCGGTGGGTCGGAACGCCGAACGCGACGGCCTCACCGAGGTCGCGCTCCCATGGGAACTCGTCGATCATCTTGGCCGGCCAGCGCAGGCCCTCGGCGAGGGGCGCGTCGAGCTGCGGGCCGTAGGTGATCTGGACGGGGGCACCCACCTCCGCGACGAGCTCGGCCCGGAGCTCCTCGCGCTCGGCCTCGATGGCGTCGTGGAGCTGCTCGAGACACCGCTTGCGCAGCGCGCGGTCGGTGGACCACCCGGTCTCGTCGAAGGCCCGACGCGCGGCCGCGATCGCACGCCGCATGTCCTCCGCGTCCGCATCCGCGACGTCGCCCAGCACCTCTTCAGTCGCCGGGTTGACGTTGTCGAATCGCTTGCCCGACACGGCGTCGACGAGCTCACCGTCGATGAGCATCCGCACTTCGCCAGAGACCGGTTCTGTTGCCATCACGTGGAAGCTCCTGTGCGCCGAACGAGGCAGCCAGCCTCGCGTGAGTTGACGAATGCGTCAACTCGACCGCCGCGGTCCAGCGGTGCCCCAGTCGAGAGACTCGCGGTCGTCGGGCGTCTCGTCGAGCTACGGCCCGATGCTGCGAAGCCGCGCCGCGCGCTCATCGTCGCTGCACCCACGCAGATCGGCCGCACCGTGCTCGGTCACGACGACATCGACGTCGGTCCGGGCCGTGGTGACCGCCTCGGGTACCTCCACGACGTTCGACGTGCCGCGATGCTGTGACCGCACGGCGACGACCGACAGTCCGTCGCGACAAGCGCTCGCACCTCGAGCGAAGTCCGGGTGTCCGCCCACGCCTCCGACCACGTCACCGCGGAACCGTTCGACGTTCACCGATCCGTCGAGGCCCACCTGCAACGCGGTGTTGAGTGCGACCAATCGAGGGAGGGCGCTGAGGTGACTCACGTCGTGCGTGTCCTCGACCCGCGCGAGCTCGAGCCCACCTTCGCGGGTGAGCTCGATGAGATCGTCGCTCCCCCAGAGGTAGCCCGCCACTGCGGGCGCGAGCAGGCGCCCACCATCGGCCAGGGCAGCCACGGCGTCGGTCGCGAGTCCCGAGAAGACCCGCAACGGCCGATCGGCGTGCCGCACCACGGCATCGAGGAGTGATCCGGGCCCGAACTGGATGGTCGGCTCGTCTCCGAGCAGGTCCGCGATGAGCGCGGCGATCGTCCGATCCACCTCGTCGGGCGGGGGCCACGAGGGAGGCACGCGCGTGGCTGTGCCCTCGACCGTGGCCACGATCTCGCCGGTGATGAGGGGCGCACGGATCTCGGGGGCCTCGGAGTCGACTTCCACCACCACCGCGTCAGCCAGTGCTGCCGCGGCGGGCGCCCAGCCGACACTCGGCCCGCAGACGAATCCACCGCCGACCGGCCGACCACGGAGCACCGTCACGATGGGGCGGGGCAGCTGGGCGAGGTAGCGCGGAACCGCACTCAGGCGAACCGGGACGTATGTGGCCCTTCCTCCTCGTATCGCATCACGCGCCCC
Source organism: Acidimicrobiia bacterium (assembly GCA_045862935.1). Taxonomy (GTDB): domain Bacteria; phylum Actinomycetota; class Acidimicrobiia; order IMCC26256; family PALSA-555; genus CAIUKV01. The sequence goes on along the minus strand of BTUT01000015.1, from coordinate 9,812 downwards.
GTATCCGCCCATGAGCGCGCGGGCGCCCTCGAGGCGCTCGGTCCACGGGCGAGCGCCGGGCAGCCACCCGACGACGACCAAGGCGTCACCGAGCCGTCCCGCATCGGCCAGCATCTGCGGCACGAAGTCGGCGCCGTCCGGACCGTCGGCCAGGACGATCGTCGCAGCGGTATCGAAGACGCGCGGCAACGGCACGACAGCTGCTCAGGCGTGCTCTGGAGAGGAGTCGCGGCCTCGGACCAGCCGCATCGGCGTGTAGACCAGCACCTCGTCACCGCCCTCGTTGAACACCGTGTTCGCGGTGGTGACCAACCCCCGGCCGGGGCGGCTCGTGGGCCGCGACTCCGTGATCTCCACCAGACAGGTGATGGTGTCGCCCACGAAGACGGGGGCCTTGACGTCGAGCTCCATGCGCAAGAACGCGACACCGGTCCCGTGGAGCACGTTGGTCTGGAGCGTCAGCCCTTCGGCGACGCAGTAGGTCAGGGCCGCGGGGACAAGGCGCCCGGCGTATCCGTTCTCCGCCGCATGACGCGCGTCGAGGAACAGCGACTCGGTGAAGCCCATCGACGTGACGAACCCGACGAGATCTGCCTCGGTGATCGTCCGGCTGCCCGTGCGAAATCGCCGCCCGACACTCATCTCCTCCCAGGTCAGACCCACGACGAGCGGCGCGACCCCCTCCAGGCCGCTCACCGCGTCTCGTCGTCTCTGTCGCTCATCGGCCGCGCTGTCCTTCGGTCGTCTCGGCGGTCACGGCGCTCAGCCGAGGGCGCCCGACTCCCGGGCCGCGCTGATCTCGTCCCAGTCGAGCCCCGCGTCGAGCAGCACCAGCTCGGTGTGCTGACCGAGCTCGGGTGCGGGCCCGGCGGGAACCGTCGGCTCGCCGTCGAAGTGCATCGGCGGCGCCACCAGGCGGAAGTCCTTGCCGTCGAGCCCGGTGACCGTGGGCAGGAACCCGTTGGGGACGACCTGTGGGTGCTCGTGCAGCTCCTGGAAGTTGAGGACCGGTGCCCACACTCCCGAGAACTCCTTCAGCGTCTCCATCCACTCGGCGAGCGTCCGGGCGCCGAAGATGGCGTCGAGGTCGGCGACGCATTCGGCGCGGTGCACGTAGCGCACACCCATGTCGCGATAGCGCTCGTCGTCGATCAGGTCGGGCCGACCGAGCAACCCGCACAGCTCGCCCCAGAACCGGTCGGCCTGGAGGCACACGAGGTAGATCCACCGATCGTCGGCAGTGCGGTACCAGTTGGTGATCGGGTTGCCCGGGTCGGTGCGGGAGATCTTCATGAGCTCGCTGATGTACGGAGCCGATACGAGGTCGGGTGCGGTGGTCCACATGCCCACGTTCATCAACGCGACGTCGATCACCGAGCCCTCGCCGGTGCGCTCGCGCTTGAACAGCGCCGTGCCGATCGCCCCGGCGATCGCACTGCCACCCTGGAGGTCGTAGAACGCCGGCGGCTGGGGAAGCGGTCCGTCCGGGGCGTCGCCGTGCATCAGCTGGGTCGTCTTGAACGCCATCCCCGACGACGCCCACGCCGACGCGAGGTCGTATCCGCCGACGTTGCGCATCGGGCCCTCGGCGCCCCACCCCGAGCCCCTCGCATAGACGATGTCGGGCTTCACGGCTTGGATGTCGGTGACGTCGATCCCGAGCTTCTCCCGGGCCGCCGGCAGGTAGCTGGTGAGGAACACGTCGGACACCGCCGCGATCTTCAGCAGCACGTCTCGCGCGCCGGGGTTGGTGAGGTCGAGGGTGATGCTGCGCTTGCCCCGGTTCGGGATCTCGTTGAACGGGTTCGGTCCGTCGGTCTCGAAGTTGAGCATGTTCTTGAGCCCGCGCTGCGGGTCGCCCGTGGGCGGCTCCACCTTGATCACGTCGGCGCCCAGGTCGGCGAGGACCGCCCCCGCGGCGGGTACGAACGTCCACGCGGCGACTTCGAGGACGCGCACGCCCTCCAACGGCTTGCCCATCTGCGATCTCCCTCTCGATGTCGGGCCGCAGCCCGGCGACTGCTAATCGTCGAGCGCGGCCGGGCGCGCGATCGCCGCGAGCTCCCGCGCGGTCATCGCCCCGACTCCGGTCGGCTTGCCGATGCTCTTGATCGATACGTCGACGCCGGCGCCCTCGGACCGCAACGCCCCAACCGTGCACTGGTCCTTCGGTCGGATCGCGAACGGGTCGAACTGGTAGGCCCGCATCGCGTTCTCGTGCGTGATCTTGGCGATCTCGTCGCCGGGGATGCCGTCGAGCGACTTCGACACCTGCTCCGGCGACGTGGGCCAGGTGCTGTCGGAGTGCGGGTAGTCGCACTCCCACATGATGCTGTCGATCCCCACGCGATGGCGCTGCTCGAGCCCGCTGGCATCATCGATGAAGCAGGTGAGGATGTGCTCGCGGAACACATCGCTCGGACGCAGACCGCCGAAGTCGGCCCCGGTCCACGCGTGATGGTGCTCGTAGACGTAGTCCATCCGCTCGAGCGCGTACGGGATCCACCCGATGCCGCCCTCGGACAGCGCGATCCTGATGCCGGGGAACTTCTTGAAGATGGGCGTCCACATGAGGTCGCACAGCGCCAGGAACGAGTTCATCGGCGTGACGGCGATGCTCACGTCGGCCGGCGCGTCGAGCGAGGTGACGATCATCGCCGACGACGAGCCGATGTGCATGTTCACGATCGTGCCGGTGTCGACGCACGCAGCCCAGAACGGATCCCAGTGGTCGACGTGCAAACCCGGGTGGCCGAGCTTCTCGGGGTTCTCCGAGAAGGTCAGGGAGTGGCACCCCTTCGCCGCAGTGCGGCGCACCTCCTCGGCCATGAGCTGTGGGTCCCAGAAGGGCGTGATCGCGCACGGGATGAAGCGGTCGGGGTAGGAGCCGCACCACTCGTCGATGTGCCAGTCGTTGTACGCGCGCACGACATTGATCGCCAGGTCCTTGTCCTTCGCCCGAGCGAAGAGCTGACCACAGAAGTGCGGGAAGCTCGGGAAGTTGATCGACCCGAGCACGCCGTTGGCGTTCATGTCGCGCACGCGCTCGTGCACGTCGTAGCAACCCGGGCGCATCTGGTCGTAGCGGGTCGGGCTGAGGCCGTACTCCTCGGGCGGGCAGCCGGCCACCGCGTTGAGGCCCATGTACGCGGCCCGCTCGTCCTCGAACTGCCAGTACTCGTCGCCGTTGTCGTCGACCAGCACCCGGGGCGCCCGGTCCCGGTACTTGTCGGGGATGTGGGCGTCGAACATCTCGCGTGGCTCGATGACGTGGTCGTCGACGCTCACCAGGATCAGGTCGTTCGTGTCCACCGGGACCCCCTCGGTTCCATCCGTGTGTGCACCGATCGCTTCGGTCGGCCCGTCCCGGGCCGTCGACCGGCGCTTTCTGACGATTGTGTCAAGATATCGCTCCGGACCCCCTTCCGTCGAGTGGGCAGGGCGCCGTCGCGGCTGCGAGCTCGAGCGCGACGTCGGCGTAGGTTGAGGGAATGGTCGACAACGTGCGCACGCCCCCTCGCGCGGCGGGACTCACCGACGTTGCCATCGTCCACGCAGCGCGAGAGATCATGGCCGAGTCTGGCATCGAGGGGCTCACCATGCGCCGGCTCTCCGCGCATCTCGGGGTCGCCCTGGGAGCCACCTATCACTACTTCCCCACCAGAGACGCCCTGCTCGAACGGGTCGCGCAAACGCTCTATTCAGAGGTGGAGCTCTCGCCGACAGCGAGCGGCGACTGGGCCCAACAGGTCAAGCAGCTCACCATCGACATGGCTCGGGTGGTCGGGCAGTACCCGGGCCTGGCGGCATACGTCGTGGTCCGCATCGACGACATGATGCCCCTCGCGGTGAACCAGGCGATGGCGGGAATCCTCGCCGACGCCGGGTTCAGCGTCGAGACCGCAGCCGTCGTGATGAGCGCGCTGTACTTCTTCGGCGCGGGCCTTTCGGTCAACCTCGCTCCGATGAGGTCGGTGCGAGCGTTCGACCACGTCGATGCCGATGCACTGGTCGGCGCCGGACTGGACATGTTGCTCGAAGGTGCGCGGCTCCTGCTCGAGGAGGACACCGATCGCGGCGCGAAGCGCGCGCGCCGGTAGTCGCGCAGGGCTCGGGGCGAGGTTCGCACCTCGCGGGGTGGCCGCAACGTCGCCCTCCGCAGTCGCAAGCGGTCAAGTGACCACGATGCGGACGGATGCGACGTTGGGGAGCCGGCGGTGCTGAGCGAGGACGTCACCCTCGCGGTTCGAGCACACGCGGACCGACGCGAAGTAGGTGCCCGGCGAGTCATAGGCATGCGAGCGCGTCATGGCCACTGCTTTCTCCGCACCGTCGACCGACTCCTGCACCGGGAAGGCCCCCGAGTTGTCGAAGTCCCATTCGACGGAGACGATCGTGCCTCCTTCGGGTGGCGCCTCGGCCTGCAACTGGAGCTCGACCGGCTCACCGACCTCGACGTCGGCGCGGACGCCGCCGTTCACAGCGAGCGTCACCACCGGTTGGACCCCGCCGCGGTCCGCTGCCCTCGGCGGCAGCCGAACCTGGCCCTTGTCGTACTCGTACGCGGTGTTCGGCGGCGCGATGCCCTCCTCGACCCACCGGAACAGGTCGACGAGCCCCTGCTCGATGATCGGCATGTAATCGACGAGCCAGGTGGTGGTGGCGCGCGACGGTGAGGACGGCAACATCGCGGGACCGATGTGCTCGGCGTTCTCGGTCCACTGGAGCCGGAACTTGTCGGCCATCGCCCCCTCGCCCTGCACCTGCTCGACTGCGCGCTGGTACACGATGCCCTGCGACGGCCACAGCGACGAGTCGTGGGTGTGGTGGATCCACAGCAGCTTGCCCTCGTATTGACCGGTGTACGGCACGCCCATGAGTGGCGACATGAAC
>BTUT01000015.1:0-4909 GCA_045862935.1 Acidimicrobiia bacterium | reverse complement strand
GGAACCGGGTGCTGCGGATAGATCGGGATTCCGTCGAGCTTGAGCCCGTCGAACTGTGGATCGTCCATCACGTGGTGGCGGTGGTAGTAGCAGAACGCGAGGAACTTGCGGTTGTCCACGTGCACCTCGTCGCCGACCTTCACGCCGTCGAAGCGGAGCAGGTTGGCGTCGCCCTGCCCATCGCACATGAACACGTCGCCGGCAGTTGCCATGGCGTAGAGCTGGCGGCCCTTCGCATCGCCACTCATGATCCTGACGCCGGTGCCGAGCCGGTAGCCGTCGGGCAAGCCCGCGATCTCGATCGCGAAGACCTTGTCGGGAGTGTCGCCGCCCATGATCATCGCCATCATGCGCGCCATCATGAACTCCGGACCCTGGAACTGCTCCTCGGTCATCAGGTCGTTCACGGTGATCACCCGACTCACGGTCGTGATCTCGTCGATGAGGTCGCTCTCCACGGCCGAGGGCAGGTCGTGACCGATGTATCCGGGCTCGGTCCAGAACTTCTCGAAGTAGGTGGGGTCCTGTTCGACCAGCCCGTCGGCGATCGACGTCCACAACCAGATCTGGCCCATCGGCGAGAAGATCATGTGCTCGTCCCCGATGGGGAACCCCTGCTCGTAGAGGTACACGAGCTCCTCGCGCTGGTGGCTGTCGAGACCCTCGAAGGGGTTGCCGCTCCCGCCCGGTCGCATCGCGTCGACGACGCGCTCCGGTGTGTCGCCGTGACGGAGCAGCCGCTGCACGTTGAACATGGACGCGAACGCGATCGGCTGGCCGCTGCGCACCTTCTCGGTGGCCGGGAAGGGCACGACGTTGCCGCCACCCATGAACGGCAGCGCACCGTCGAAGGCGTCGGGCGCATTCTCGAGGCAGAGTGGCGATCGACGGCCTCCTCCACTTCCACCCCACACGTAGGAGTGGTGTGGCGGCCGCCCGTAGACCTGCGCCGCGAGATGCTTCGACAGCCGCGCGACCTCGGCGGCCGCGCGCCATCCGTACAACGTCGGATCGTCACCCCCCACCGGATCGATGTCGTCGCCGATGTGGCCCATGTTCGACTCGACCATGTAGCCGCCGAGGCGGACGATGAGATCCAGGCCGCCGATGATGCTGCCCATGGCGCCACCGAACGCGTCCTCGTGGCCGGCGTGCGCTCCTTCCAGTGGCATGATCGAACGGCCCTGCCACTGGTGCTCCTCGGGGAAGTACATGGTGAAGCGGGTGTCGCAGTTGGCGAATCCCCCGTGAACGTGCCGGTACGGGAGCGGATCGTCGCGCCACTCGTCGACATCGATGTAGGGAGCTCCGAAGAACGGATCGGTCGGTTCATACGACGTGCAGTCGATGTTCGAGAGGTCGGTCACGGTCGCTTCCTTTGGGTCGGACGGTCGAACGGGTCTCAGTCGCCAGCGGTGAGCTCGGCCACGGCGAGGTAGGCGTTCTCGAACTCGTCGATGCGCGTGGCGAGATCAGCCGTGGCGCCCACGAGGGCCACGCGTCCGCGGGCCAGCACGTACGCGCGATCGGCTACCTCGAGCGCGTAGCGCACGTGCTGTTCGACGAGCAGCACGCCGGTGCCTCGATCGGCGGCCGACCGCAGTGCGGCAAACAGCCGCTCGACGATCAACGGCGCCAGACCGAGGGACAGCTCGTCGGCAAGGAGGATCGTGGGTTCGGCAGCCAGCGCCCGCGCGAGTGTGAGGATCTGCTGCTCACCCCCCGAGAGCAAGGCGGCCTTCCGGCGCAGGAGCGGCTCGAGCTCGGGGAACAGCTCGAGACACCGGGAGCGCTCCTGGCCACCCAGTCGCAGGTTGTCCGCGGCCGAGAGCCCCATGAACACCGACCGCTCCTCGGTGATGAGGCGCAACCCGTTGCGAGCTCGCCGGTGCAGCGGCGCGGTCGTGCGCTTCCCGTCGATCCAGACCTCGCCCGAGAGCAGGTCGACGTCGCCCGCGAGGGCCCGCACGGTGGTCGTCTTCCCCGCGCCGTTGACGCCGAGCAGTGCCACGATCTCACCGGGCATCACCGTGAGGCTGAGGCCCTGTACGACCGCGATCGGGCCGTAGCCAGCCGAGATCTCGCGGGCTTCGATCGCAGGGGCGGGCACCGGGCGCGGACCGTAGCACCCTGATATCGTCCAATCAACGTTGTTGACCCGGGGGGGAACCAGATGCTGCGTTGCTCGATCCACCGCCGCGCCCACGTGGCGTTCGTCGCAGCACTCGCGTCCCTCGCTCTGGTCACCGCCAGCGCGCCCGTCGGCGCCCAGACCGCGTCGACCGAGAAGATCAAGGTGATGGTCATCGGCGACATCACCAGTCAGTCGCTCGGGTTCACCGTGCCCGAGATCGTCGCCTCCGCGAGGGCGGGGCTGACCAGTGTGCCGAACGTCGAAGTCCTCTCCTGCGACAGCAAGGGCGACCCCGCGGTGGGTGAGGAGTGCGGGAAGAAGGCGGTCGACGCCCAGGTCGACGCCGTCATCCTCGGCTTTGGTCAGGGCATGGGCGACGCGCTCGAGGCCGCCGGGATTCCGGTCGTGGGCAATCCACCGAACGCGACCGCCCCGAACGGGTTCCCGACGATCTCGTCGTTCGCGCTCTACGCCGCCAACGGTGTGGCGCTCGGGAAGTCCGGCTGCAAGAAGCTCGGCATCCTCTACCTCGACGGCACCGACTTCCTCGTCGACTACGTCAAGGCGGGGGCCGCGTCGGCCGGGGCCAAGGAGGTCGCCCGGGCGCCGATCCCGGCGAACGCACCCGACCTCACTCCGGCGGTGGCCAAGCTGACCGGTGCCGGTGCCGAGTGCATCGCGCTGAGCGTCATCCCCGCCCAGGTCGTGCAGGCCGTCACCGCGGTGAACCAGACGGGCAAGAAGCTCCAGATGGCGGCCGTGGCGGCGATCATGACCGAAGAAGTCCGCGACTCCCTGGGCGATCTGGCCAACGGCATCCTCATCGTCGACAACCAGCTCAACGCCGAGGACCCGTCGCGGGCGATCAAGAAGGTCACCAAGCAGATCCGCGCCGTCGACCCCAAGGCGGACATCACCCAGGTCGGTCTGGTCAGCTACATCGGTGGCCGGCTCCTTGCCGCAGCGATCCCCGAGGTGCAGGGCGCGGTGACGCCCGAGTCCCTCACCACCGCGCTCAACGGACTCAGGGACACGCCGGTCGACGGGCTCATCCACCCCTACTCCTCGGTGGAGCTCGCCAACCCATCGTTCAAGCGGTTCTTCAACCACTACGGGATCAGCTACAAGATCGTGAAGGGCAAGCCGAAGGCGCAGACCGACTTCTTCGATCTCGCCGAGATCCTCGATGCCGCTTCGTAACGCACGTCGACCGCGCCGGTGACCGTCTCGCGTCGACCGTGACCGAGCCCTTCCGCTTCGCCCTGATCGGGCTGGGAGCGGGTTCGCTCTATGCCATCGCGGCCATCGGCCTCGTGCTCGTGTACCGGGGCTCGGGGGTCGTGAACTTCGCGCAGGGCGCCATGGGAATGGTCGGCGCGTACGCGTATTTCGAGGCCCGCGTGCAACACGGCCTGGCCGAGCCGGTCAGCATCGCAATCGGGCTCCTCGCGTCGGCGGCGATCGGCGCCGCGTTCTACCTCCTGATCCTGCGGAAGATGCGCGCCGCGTCGAACCTCGCGAAGATCGTGGCGACGCTGGCGCTGCTCGTCGTCCTGCAGTCCGCCGCAGTGCTCGCGTACGGACCCCTGCCGCGCCTGGTGCCGTCCATCCTTCCGACCCAACCCGTGAGCGTGCTCGGTGCCGTCATCGGTGAGGACCGAATCTGGATCTTCGGAATCGTGCTCGTGCTCACGACCGCGCTCTGGCTCGTCTACCGGTTCACGACCTTCGGCGTGGCCACCACCGCCGTATCGGAGAGCCCCACGGCAGCGGCCGCGCTCGGCATCTCACCCGACCTCGTGGCCACGGCCAACTGGGCGATGGGGGCGTCGCTCGGCGCGCTCGCCGCGATCCTTCTCGTGCCGATCACCGGACTGGCGGCGGGGAGCCTCACCTTCCTGGTGATACCCATCCTCGCCGCGGCGGTGATCGGGCGTTTCTCGTCGTTCCCCATCACGACGCTGGCAGGGCTCGGCATCGGGATCGCACAGTCCGAGGTGACGCGCTACTCCACACAGCCGGGATGGGCGACCGCCGTCCCGTTCGTGCTCGTCACGGTGATCCTCATCGTCCGGGGCCGACGGGTTGCCGGCAAGGACGAACGGTTCGGGAGGCTGCCACGTCTCGGCAGCGGTCGCTTGGCCCCCGGCCTGCTGATCGCGACGCTGGGCTTCGCGCTCCTGTGCACGTGGGTGCTCTTTCCCTCGAGCTGGGTCGAGGCGCTCCAGCTGCAGGTACTGGTGGCGATCGTGCTCGTGTCGTACGTCGTCGTCACCGGCTATGCCGGCCAGCTGTCGTTGGCGCAGGTCGCGTTCGCCGGCCTCGGTGCGCTGATCGGAGGCTGGCTCATCTCGTCGCGTGGGTGGCCGCTCGAGCTTGCGATCCTGGCGGGGATGATCGCCACGATCCCCGTCGGGCTCGTGCTGGGGCTCGCCGGTGTGCGCACGCGCGGGGTGAACCTCGCGATCGTCACGCTCGGCTTCTCGATCGCCCTCGAGGCGGTGGTGTTCGCCAACCCCGAGTACACGGGCGGGATCATCGGGTACCGGGTCGCGGATCCCACCCTCTTCGGCATTCCCATCGACGGGCTGCGGTTCCCCGAGCGGTACACGACGATCGCGCTGCTGGTCCTCACGGTCTTGGGGATCGCGGTGGCGAACCTCCGGCGCGGACGCGCCGGGCGCCGGCTCATCGCCGTGCGAACGAACGAGCGCGCGGCCGCCGCGCTCGGGATCTCGGTCGTCGGCGCGAAGCTGTATGCGTTCGTGCTCGCCG
>BTUT01000014.1:0-16059 GCA_045862935.1 Acidimicrobiia bacterium | reverse complement strand
CGACGTACGCCCGAGCGAGGTGCGCATCGGCATGGATCTCGAGCTGGTGTGGCGCGACGTGCACGAGGGTGTGAGCGTGCCGACCTTCCGCCCGGTGCACTAGAACGCTGCGCATGACCGACACTGCACGCGGGGAGCCCAACCCGTACAGCACGCTGCCCGCCGAGGGGCCCTACGACGTCGTCGTCGGCTCGGCGCTCATCACGATGGTGGAGCCGCACGAGGGGCACGACCACGCCTACAACCGCTGGTACGAGGACGACCACATCTACTCGGGCGCGATGGCGATGCCCTGGATGTTCGCCGGACGCCGGTGGGTGGCGCCGCGTCACCTGCAAGCTCTGCGGTACCCCGAGGACTCGGTCATCGCGCAGCCGCGGTCGGCCGGGAAGTACATCTCGCTCTACTGGATCACCGCGGGTCGCTACGACGACCACCTGCGCTGGTCCGTCGCGACGAACCAGCGGCTCCTCCCCGACGGGCGCGTCTACCTCGATCGCACGCACGTCTACACGTCGTTCCAGGAGCACCTCGGAACGGTGTACCGCGACGCCGTCGGGCCGCGCGACATCCACGCGCTCGACCACCCCTACCGCGGGCTGGTGGTGGAGGTGGTCGACGCGAGCGACGACCGGGCCACGCTCGCACGGTGGCTGCGCGAGGAGGTGCTGCCCGGACGGCTCGCGGGCACGCCGGCGGCGATGACCGTGCTCTTCGGCCCCTACCCGCTGCCCCCCGACAAGATGGCCTACGTGGAGGACGTGCCTGGGCTCGACCGGCGCGTCACGCTGCTCACCTTCACCGAGGTGACCCCGGACGAGTGCTGGGCCACGTTCGCGGGTCTGGGGGACGAGGTCATCGCCGCCGGGCGGGGCCGCGTCGAGCTCGCCGCACCGTTCGTCCCGACCGTCCCCGGCACCGACACCTACGTCGACCAGCTCCGCTGAGCGGCAGGCCGCCCGGGCGGTGTCATCGGGCGGCGGGGCCGGTGAGGGGTCATGATGGGGCCGCCGACCGGATCGAGCGCCTCGTTCGACGGGGACGACGGGTTGGGTCGAAGGGGACGATGGGCCGGGACGACGGGCCGGGACGACGGGCCGGGGCGATGGGCCGGGGCGACGAGCGCGAGAGGGGAGCGACGGATGGCACTCGACGGGTATTCGGTCATCGACCTCGACGGGCACGTCTTCGAGCCCGACTCGCTCTGGGACGAGTACCTCGACCCGAGGTACCGGGCCCGCCGCCCGCGGCTGCGGATCGACGAGCGGAACACGACGCGCTACGAGATCGACGGGCGGCTCATCCCGCCCGGAACGGGGCGGGGCGCGTGGGCGCCCGAGGGGATCATGGAGGCCACCACGCATCGCGACGGCGGGATCGACCCCCACGCCCGGCTCGCCGACATGGACGCGGAGGGCATCGACGAAGCCGTGCTCTACGGCGCGGCGAGCCTGGGCTTCTACGCGCTCGACGACGCCGAGTACGCCGCGGCGCTCTGTCGCGCCTACCACGACTGGCTCGCGGACTACTGCTCGGTCGCGCCCGATCGCCTCAAGGGCGCCGCGATGCTCCCCGTGCAGTCGATGCCGCTCGCGCTCGCGGAGGCTCGTCGTTGCATCGAGGAGCTCGGGTTCGTGTCGCTCACGGTCCCGTGCTGCGTCGGCCTGCGCAACCCGGACGACCCCGAGAACGACCCGCTCTACGCGCTCGCCGAGGAGCTCGACGTCCCGCTCGGCTTCCACGCCGGCGGTCCCCGCTTCGCGCACGAGCGCTTCGTCGACAACTACGTGCAGCTGCACGCGATCGAGTTCCCGTTCGACGTGATGTTCGCCGTCACCAACGTGATCTGCGGCGGGGTGCTCGAGCGCTTCGGGCGGCTGCGCATCGCGATGCTCGAAGCGGGCACCGGGTGGGCACCCTTCCTCATCCACCGTCTCGACGAGCACTACGAGAAGCGCCCCGGCGAGATGCCGGCGATCACCATGACCCCGAGCATGTACCTCGCGGACGGGCGCATGGTGATCTCGTGCGAAGCCGAGCCCGACCTCGGCCACACCGTCGAGCGGCTCGGCGCCCACGTGGTCGCGTACGCGTCGGATTACCCGCACTGGGACTGCGAGTTCCCCGACAGCGTCACCAAGATCGTCCAGCGCGACGACCTGAGTCACGACGACAAGCACCTCGTCCTCGCGGGGAACGCGCGACGCATCCTGTACGGCGGTTGACGACGAGACGAGGAGCACCGACATGACGAGTCCCTTCGACGCCTACCGCATGGACGGTCGGGTCGCGGTCGTGACCGGCGCGGCCAGCGGGATCGGCGCCACGACCTGCGAGGTGCTCGCCGCGGCGGGCGCGTCGGTCGTGTGCGCCGACCTCAACGCCGACGGCCTCGCCGACACGGCCGCGGCCGTCGAAGCGGCGGGGGCGCGCGCGCTCGCCGTACCGACGGACGTGACCCAGCGCCCCGAGGTGGCGGCGATGATCGCCGCCGCGCTCGACACGTTCGGCCGCGTCGACGCGGTCTGCAACATCGCGGGCGCGATGTTCCCCGGCCTCATCGAGGATCTCGACGACGACGTCATCGACCGGGGCATCGACCTCAACCTCAAGGGCGTGCTCTACGGCACCCAGTACGCGATCCGTGCGATGAAGCAAGGAGGTGGGGGAGCGATCGTGAACGTGTCGTCGACCGCTATCGACCGCCCCTACCCGGGGATCGGCGTGTACGCGTTCACCAAGGCCGCGGTGGCCATGCTCACGATGACCGCCGCGCACGAGGTCGGTGAGCACGGCATCCGCGTGAACGCGATCGCGCCCGGCATGACGGTCACGCCGTTCACGACCTGGCGACTCCACAAGCCCGACGGGTCGCTCGACCAGGCGGCCTACGACGAGTTCCTGGAGTTCTCGAAGGGCCAGTCGCCCCTGCGGGTGGTGGGTGAAGCGTTGGACCAGGCGCTCCTGATCCACTACCTCGTCTGTGACGCCTCGAAGTACGCCACCGGCAACATCTTCCGGGTCAACGGCGGCCAGGCGATGGTGTGGTAGCCCGCGAAGGGTCACCGCGCGATCACGAGATGCGTCCCAGGTGCACGCATGCGCGGCTGTGGGACGCATCTCGGGTCAGGGGCGCACGACCTCGAGGTGGGTGGTGAGCTCGGCGACGTGGGCGACGTCGACGGTGACGCCGAGCCCCGGGCCCGTGGGCACCGTGAGGCAGCCGCCGTCGAGCGTGAACGGGGTCGTGAGCACGTCGCGTGCGTAGTACCGGTCGGATGCGGACGTGTCGCCCGGGAGCGTGAACCCCGGGAGCGCGGCGAGCGCGACGTTCGCCGCCCGCCCGATCCCGGTCTCGAGCATGCCTCCGCACCACACCGGGATGCCCCGCGCCACGCACACGTCGTGGACGCGCACCGCTTCGAGGTAGCCGCCCACGCGGCCCGCCTTGATGTTGACGATCGAGCACGCCCCGAGCTCGATCGCCTGCCGGGCGACGCGGGCGGACGTGATCGACTCGTCGAGGCAGATCGGGGTCCGGACCCGGCGCGCGACCTCGGCGTGGCCGAGGAGGTCGTCCTCGGGGAGGGGCTGCTCGATGAGGAGGAGATCGAACGGGTCGAGCGCGGCGAGCCGCGCGGCGTCGTGCACGGTGTACGCGGTGTTCGCGTCGACCTGGAGCGCGAGGTCGGGATGGCGCTCGCGGACCGCGCGCACCGGCTCGATGTCGAACCCGGGCTCGATCTTGAGCTTCACCCGCCGGTAGCCCCGGGCGAGGTAGCCGTCGACCTGGTCGAGGAGCTCGGGCAGCGGGAACATCCCGATCGACACGCCGCACGCCACGCGCTCGCGGATCCCGCCCAGGCGCGCGGCGAGGGTCACGTCCACGGCGCGCAGCTCGGCGTCGAGGAGCGCGAGCTCGAGCGCGGCCTTGGCCATGGGGTGCCCGTGGACGGGGGCGAGGACGCGTGCCAGGTCGCCCGCGCCGTCGAGGGGCCCGGCGGCGAACACGCGGGGCGCGAGGTGGTCGCGGAGCACCTGCTGCGCGCCGTCGACGTACTCGGCGGAGTAGACGGGCTCGGTCAGGGCGACGCACTCGCCCCAGCCCTCCCCGGCACCGGTCTCGACCCGTACGAGCAGGATGTCGCGATCGTGCTGCGTGCCGAACGAGGTGCGGAACGGCGTGACCAGCGGCAGGGCCACCCGGCGCCGCTCGATCGCGTGGACCCGGAGCCCGCTCAAGGCCGGTCACCGGACGCTTCGGGGGTGCCGGCCGGACCGGGGGTGCCGGGCCCTTCGAGGATCCACCAGCCGTCGCGCGTCGCGCCCACCGCGACGTAGCCGAGGTCGAGTGCCCGCCCGATCGCGGCGCGCGCCGCGAGACGCCACCGCCGCGCCTCGGCGGGGTCGGTGCGCCGCACCTCGACGATGTCGGCCGGCACGCAGGCGAGCAGCACGGGCACGAGGCGCGCCTCGGGCCACACCTCGCCGTCGAGCGAGAGGATGACCTCGGCGCCCCGGGCGACGAGGCCGTCCAGGTCGAACGGGGCGCGGGGGCCGTCGGGGCTCTCGGTACTGACCCGAGCGACGTCGTCGAGACCGCCACCGTCCTCGGGACCGGGCCGCGTCCGACCGGCGGGCACTTCGGGATCGGGCCGCGTCCGACCGGCGGGCACGGTGAGGTCCCACACGGCCTCCACCCGATCGGACTCGTCCCCCGCGTTGGTGGCGTCGGGCATCACCCCGTAGCAGTTCACGTGGTAGGCGACACCTCGCGCCCCGAGCTTGGTGAGGTTGAAGTAGGCGTTGCGGGCGACGAGCGGGTCGAACGTCCAGCGCACCTGCGTGATCCCCCGAGCGAGCGCCCAGTCGCGCTGGGCGAGCTTCAGTGCGAACCCGACGCCGGCGAGCTGCGCCCACCGCTCGACCCCCGTGACGTGGGAGTGGAGGTGCAGGCCACCCGGATGGGTGCCGACGAAGCCGATCGACACGCCGACGAGCGCGTCGGGGTCGTGGGCGCGCCCGGGCGCGTAGGCGCCCAGGAGCTGCTCCCCGGCGAGGCGGAACGCCAGGAGCGTGTTGTCGTCGAGGAGCGGCCGCTCCGGCGGGGTGCCCCACACCCGGGCCACGAGGGCCTGCGCCGCGACGAGATCCGTCCGCTCGAGCTCCACCACGTCGCAGCCGAGAGGCGTGGTCACCCGAAGAAGGCTACGTTCCGGTCCCGTGCCCGCCCGTGCGGAGCACCGGAGAGGGGGAACGTGAAGCCCGCGCCGTTCGACTACCACGCGCCCGAGGCCCTGGACGAGGCCGCCGGGCTGCTGCACGAGCACGGTGACGACGCCAAGGTGCTCGCCGGAGGCCAGAGCCTCGTCCCGATGCTGGCCCTGCGCCTCACGCGGTTCGCGCACCTCGTCGACGTGACCCGCATCGGGGAGCTCCGCGGGATCACCCGCGACGACGGGCACGTGCGCGTCGGCGCGACGACTCCCCAGGCCGTTGCCGAGCACGACACGGTCCTCGCCGCCGCCGTCCCGCTGGTCGCGCGTGCCCTTCCCCACATCGGGCACTTCCAGATCCGCAACCGGGGCACCGTCGGTGGATCGCTGGCCCACGCCGACCCCGCATCGGAGCTGCCCGCGGTGGCCCTCGCTCTCGACGCGACCTTCGAGGCCGCGAGCACGCGCGGGCGGCGGGAGATCGGCGCGGCGGACTTCTTCACCGGGACGTGGTCGACCGCGCTGGCCGACGACGAGGTGCTGGTGGCGACGCGCTTCCCGGTGTGGTCGGGCCGTTGCGGGTTCACGGTGCACGAGGTGGCCCGTCGCAGCGGCGACTTCGCGCTGGCGGGCGTGGCGGCGGCGGTCGAGATCGGGGGCGACGACACGTTGACGCGCGTGGCGCTCGGGTTGTTCGGCGTCGCGTCGACTCCCCAGCGTGCGACCGCGGCCGAGGGCGCGCTCGTGGGTCGGGGGACCACCGACCGCGCCGAGCTCGGGGCCACGCTGCGCGACGCGTCGCGCGCCGGCGCCGCGGAGATCGACGGTGTCGACGACGTGCACGCGACCGCCGCGTACCGCACGCGCGTCGCCGCGCACCTGATGGAGACCGCGTTGAGCGCGGCGATCGAGGAGGCTCGCGGTGTCTGAGCACGACGTGCGGTGCACGGTCAACGGGATGGCGCGCCGCGGCCGGGTGGAGGCGCGGGTCACGCTCGCCGACTTCCTGCGCGAGTCGCTCGGGCTGACCGGGACGCACCTCGCGTGCGAGCACGGGGTGTGCGGTGCGTGCACGGTTCTCGTCGACGGGCGGGCCGTCCGGTCGTGCCTCATGTTCGCCGTGCAGGCCGACGGCGCGGAGGTCACCACGATCGAGGGGATCGCCGCGCCCGACGGCACGTTGTCACCGGTGCAGCAGGCGTTCATGGACGCGCACGGCTTGCAGTGCGGGTTCTGCACGCCGGGCTTCGTGGTGAGCGTCACCGCGTTCCTGCGCGACCACCCCGACCCCGACGAAGCGGAGATCCGCGAAGGCCTCGCCGGCAACCTCTGCCGCTGCACGGGCTACCAGGGCATCATCGAGGCGGTGAAGCTCGCGGCCGCCGCCCTGCGGGGATCGGCGGCGTCGTGAGCGTCGGGGCTCCGCTGGCCGGGCGCTACGTCGGCCAGTCGGTGAAGCGCAAGGAGGACCCCCGCCTGCTCACCGGGCACGGGCGCTACGTCGACGACGTGGTCGTCGCGGGGATGCTGCATGCCGCCTTCGTGCGCAGCGACCTGCCGAGCGCGGTGATCCGGGGCATCGACACGACCGCGGCGCGAGCGCTCGACGGGGTGGTGGCCGTGCTCACCGGCGCGGAGCTCAACCCCGGTGCCGGCAGCATGCAGCCGTCGATGGTCGCCGAGGACCCGAACGCGATCCTCCCTCCCCTGCACCCGCTGGCGGAGCACGACGTGCGGTTCGTGGGCGACCCGGTGGCGCTCGTGATCGCCGAGAGCCGGGCGATCGCCGAGGACGGAGCCGAGCTCGTCGTGGTCGACTACGAGCCCCGCGAGGCGGTCGCGACCGTCGATGCGGCGCTCGCCGACGGCGCGCCGCTCGTGCACCCCGAGCTCGGCACCAATGTCGCGATGGAGGTCGCGCTGCCGCCCGACGCCGAGCTCGACGCGATCTTCGACGCGGCGGCCCACGTGGTCACCGAGACCCTCGTGCAGCACCGCCACACGATGGTGCCCATGGAGGGGCGTGCCGTGCTCGCCGCGTACGACGCGGTGACCGGCGAGCTCGACATCTGGCTGTCGACCCAGGGCCCCCACGAGGCCCGCCGAACCTTCGCGCGGCTCACCGGTCTCCCCGAGCACCGGGTGCGCGTCCGCATGGAAGACGTGGGCGGCGGCTTCGGCCTGAAGTACTTCATGGCCCGCGACGAGCAGATCGTGGTGCTCGCCGCGAAGCACCTGGGGCGCCCGGTGAAGTGGATCGAGGATCGCCGCGAGAACCTTCTCGCGTCGCACCACGCGCGCAGCGACGTCGCCACCGTCTCCCTCGCGCTCGATGCCGACGGTCGCATCCTGGGTGCGAAGCTCGATCACGTCGAGGAGGCCGGTGCGTGGCCGATCGGCGGAACGGGGGGCGTCGGCCCGTTCGTCGCGATGCTCTTCCCCGGGCCCTACAAGGTGCCCCGCTACTGGTGGCGGAGCCGGGTGGTGTGGACCAACACCTGCGGTCGGGGTGCCTACCGCGGTCCGTGGATGTTCGAGACGGTGGCGCGCGAGGAGATCATGGATGTCGCGGCGCGCGCGACGGGGATCGACGCGCGGGAGCTGCGGCGCCGCAACGTCGTCCAGGACGACGAGCAGCCGTTCAGCCTCGTGACGGGCCTGGTGCTCGACCACGTCACGCCCGCGAGCACGCTCGAGCGGGCGACGGAGATCATCGGCTACGACGCCTTCCGCGCGGCGCAGGTCGCCGCGCGGGGTGAGGGTCGACTGCTCGGCCTCGGGATCGGCCTCTACGTCGAGCCGACCTCCGCCCCGGTGTCGAGCCTCGGGGTCGAGGCGGCGACGGTGCGGGTGGAGTCGGGCGGCGGCGTCTCGGTGGCGCTGGGCACGGGCGCCCACGGCCAGAGCATCGAGACGACGATGGCCCAGGTGGTGGCCGACCGGCTCGGAGTCGACTACGACATGGTCACGGTCGTGCAGGGTGACACCGGCCGCACGCCGTTCGGCGGAGGCACCGGCGGCAGCCGGACGGCGGTGGTCGCGGGCAACGCGGCGCGCGACGCGGCGCTCCAGGTCCGGGAGATGGTGGTGCAGGTCGCGGCCCACCTCCTCGAGGCCGCACCCGAGGACCTCGAGGTGGAGGGGGGTCACGTGGCGGTGCGGGGCACGCCCGTGCGCAACCTCTCGCTCGCCGAGGTGGCCGCCGCGGTGCACAACACCGGCACGGCCCTGCCGCCCGGCACGCCACGGGTGCTCGAGGCGACCGGCCGGTACGAGACGTCCGGGCAGACCTGGTCGAACGCGTGTCACGTCTGCACGGTGGAGGTCCACCCGGTGACCGGGCAGGTCGAGATCCTGCGCTACGTCGTGAGCGAGGACTGCGGGCGCATGCTCAACCCGATGGTGGTCGAGGGCCAGGTCCACGGCGGCGTGGTGCAGGGCATCGGCGGCGTGCTCTACGAGCACTTCGTCTACGACGACGCGGGCAACCCGCTCACCACCACGCTGCTGGACTACCTCGTGCCCACGGCAGCCGAGGCGCCGCGCATCGAGGTCGACCACGTCGTCACCGACGGTCCCAACCCCGAGGGCGTGAAGGGCATGGGCGAGGGCGGTGCGATCGGGTCGGTGCCCGCGGTGTTCAACGCGGTCGCCGACGCGCTCGCGCAGGTGGGGGCGACGGTCACCGACCAGCCCCTCACCCCGGCTCGCATCACGGCCTCCCTGTTTGGACGTTCGTCGGGCCTATAGCACCGCAAGATGTCCAAACGGGGGGTGGTGCTCGACACGGACATCGGCACCGATGTCGACGACGCGCTCGCGCTCGCCTACGCCCTGCGCCATCCGGACCTCGACCTCCGCGCGGTCACGACCGTGTCGGGTGACACGCGCGCTCGGGCCGCCATCGCCGCGCGCCTGATCGCCATCGCCGGGCGCGAGGACGTGATCGTCGCGGCGGGGGTCGGTGGGTTCGAGGACCGCGCGTGGTTCGGGCACGAGGGCCGGGGCCTGACCGACGGACCGTCCGTGCCGATCGACGAGCGCGACGCGGTGAGCGTGCTGCTCGACTGCTCCCACGCCCCCGATCCACCCGCGGTGGCCACCGTGGGCATGCAGACGAACGTCGCCGCCGCCCTCGAACGGGATCCGAGCTACCCCCAGCGGGTCCCGCGGCTCGCGGTGATGGGGGGAGTGTTCGGTCCGGTCGAGTACCAGGGGCTCTCGCTGGGCCCGTCGCGAGACCACAACCTGGTGACGGATCCGGTCGGGGCCGTCGCCAGCCTGAACGCGGGGTTCCCGGTCCGGTACGTCCCTCTCGACGTGACCGTGCGGGTCCCGCTGCGCGCGCCGCACCTCGACCGCCTGCGTACGGGGGACCCGCTCGGGCGCGCCCTCGCCGCGCTGGTCGACGAGTGGAGCGTGCTGCTGCACGAGCGGTCGCGCGGCCGCATCCCCGACGAGGTCGTCGCGTACCTCCACGACCCGCTCACCGTCGCGTGCCTCGTCACCACCGAGCTCGTGACGATCGAACGGATGCCGGTCACGGTGACGCTGCACCGCGGCGTGCCGCGTACCTTCGTGGATCCGTTGGAAGGCCACGAGGCCGAGGTGGTCACCGGGGTGGACGCCGAGGGGTTCGTGGCGCACTGGATGGCGGTGGTGACGGGGTGACGAGCACACGACGGCTCCCGGTGTGGCTGCCGCCGCTCCTCGATCTCGTCGTCGTCACGACGTTCGTGCTCGCGGGGCGGCGCAGCCACGACGAGGGTGAGAACCTCGCCGGGTTCCTGCGCGTGTGGTGGCCCTTCGCCGCCGGGCTCGGCCTGAGCGCCGTGGCGAGCGGGGCATGGTGGTTCCCCCTCGCGTGGCGGCGCGCGATCGTCGCGTGGGCCGGCACGGTGGTCGTGGGGATGGCCCTGCGCATCGGCATCCAGGGCCGGGACTTCAAACCCTCGTTCGTGATCGTGACCGCGCTGTTCACCGGCGCCGGGATGCTCGGGTGGCGTGCGGTCGCACGGCGCATCGTCACGCGGCGGGTTCCCGCGCCCTGAGCCGCTGAGCCGCTGAGCCGCCCCAGCCGCCCCAGCCGCCCCAGCCGCCCCATCGGTCGGGGCCGCGCCGTCGGGCCCTGGTCCGGCTCGGGCCGGCGGCTCAGGGAGCGAGGCCGAGCTCGTGGAGCGCGTTCCGGACCTGCAGCGCGGCGGCCGCCAGCGTCTCGGGCTCCACCTCGCGCGCGCTGCGCGAGAGGTGGAGGTCCTCCTCCCCCCAGATGGGGAGGACGTGGAGGTGGCAGTGCGCCACCTCGAACCCCGCGATCTCGAGCCCGACGCGCGGCGCGTCGAACGCCCGCTGCTGCGCCAGCCCGATCGCCCGCGCGACGACCATGAGGTGCGCGACGAGGTCCGCGTCGAGGTCGAGCCAGTGATCGACCTCGGCCCGCGGCACCACGAGGGTGTGGCCGACCGTGATGGGGTTGATCGACAGGAACGCCGCGCAGTGCTCGTCGGTCCACACGAGATGGCCGGGGAGCTCGCCGTCGATGATCCGGGTGAAGATCGTGGGCATCCGGCGGATCGTATCCCCGGACGTCCTTGGCCGAATCTTTCCCGCGACGCGGTCGATTTCCGCCGGGCCGGCTGCCGATAGGTGCGGATGGCCACGTGGCCTCTCGGCCAGCGTCTTGCCGGCACTGCGGAGTCGGTGGCCGGGACCGAAGAGCTTCGGTCCAGCGCGGCGTTTCCCCTGCCCCGGATGCGCCCGGTCGCCGACTTCGTCGCCCTGCCCGCGACGAAGCGCTACGTCAGCGTGCAGGGCAAGTTCTCGATCGCGCTCGGGGCAGGAGCCGCATGGCTCGTGGTCGCGCTCGCCGCCGCGCGGTGGGTGGTTCCCGCTCTCGGTGGGGTCGTCGGGTGGCCGATCGCCGTGCCGCTGTACCTCGTGGTGGTGGCCATGCCGGGCGCCCTGGGGGCGTTCACGGTCGCCGGGATCGCCCTCGACCGCCCGCCCACGCCGGCGGTCGCGCACCCCACGCTGCCGGTGACCGTCGCCATCACCTCCCACAACCAGCCGCGCACGATCGTCTCGACGCTCCAGTGGATCCGCGTCCAGGACTACGACGGCCCGCTCACCGTGCTGCTGGTCGACAGCGGATCGACCGACTCCACCGTCGACGAGGCGCGCCGCGCCGCCGCCGGCCTCGGTCTGGAGCTGCGGATCGTGGTCGAGCGCCGCCCCGGGGTCGTCCACGCGCGCAATGCCGCAACGGCGTGCGCGCAGACACCGCTCCTCGCTCTGGTGGAGGCGGGCACGCTGTTGCACCCGTCCGCGATCCGGATGCTCGTGGCGCGCCTGCTGCGCTCCCCTGCGGACACCGCGGCGGTGTCGGCGCACGTGCTGGTGCGCAACCACCGCAACGGCCGCCTCGCCGAGGCGGTCGCGTACGGCTACTCGCTGAGCGTGCACGCCAGCCAGCGCCTGCACGGGCTCTTCCAGGCACCGCTGGTCGCCGAAGGTGCGTGCTCCCTCTACCGGACCGACGCGGTGCGGGCCGTCGGTGGGTGGACGCGCGACGACGCCGACGGTGTGACGCTCGCCTGGCAGTTCCTCGAACGTGGTTGGCACGTGTTCCACGAGCCGCTCGCCGTCGCCTTCACCACGTGGTCGGTGCGAGCCGGCTCGTGGTCTGCGCGCCGCATCCGCGCCGCGCAGACGATCGTCGAGGCGGCACGGCGCAACGGCATCGGCGCACTGCGCTTCCCGTTCAACCGCTTCGTGGCGTTCACCGACGCCGCGGCCCCGCTCACCGACGGCGTGTTCGCCGGTGGTGCGCTGCTCGCGCTCGCGCTGGCGCTGAGTGGCGCGCCCGCCCTCGTCGTGGCGTACGGGGTGCTGGTGCTGCCGGTCTCGATCCTGGAGGCGGTCGTCGTGCGGCGCGCGGCGCGCCGGGTCATGGACGACGTCGGGCTGCGGGTGTCGGGCGGTCCGGTCTCCTGGCTGGCCTCGGCGACCGGCCTGCACTGCGTCCAGGGCCCGCTCGGTGCCGGGAGCGCGCTCGCGCACGCCTTCGGCCGAGTCGCCGACTCCTGAGGGGGCCGGCTCCGCGCCCTGGTACCGGCCGACCTCTGGCCGCGCCGCCGCCGCAGCCAGCCGACTGTCGACTTCCGGCTGCCCCGCCGCCGCGGCCGGCCGACGTGGCCCCGAGACCGCGCCTCGACGACCCGCCTCGACGATGCGCTTCGATTACGCGCCGAGGCGGGTCAAGAGCGCCCCCACGTACGTGAGCGCGCGGGTCGAGGCCGCCTCGTAGCCCTCTTCCTCGATCCGCGGCCCGATCATCTCGAGATCGAACACGCCCTGGTAGCCCGCGGCGAGCAGCTGGCCGACGATGCGCTCGATGGGGATGTCGCCGTCGCCGGGGACGAGCCGGTTGGGTGTCGACTGGGTGCCGACGGCGAAGTCGCTCAGCTGCACGATCGTGATCGTGTCGATCCCGTCGGCGATGGTCGCCGCGAGGCCGCGCTCCGCCCAACACGCGTTGATCTCCATGCAGACGCCCACCCCGAGCCGGCGTGCGAGGTCGATCGCGTCGCGCAGGGTGTGGAGGAAGCCGACGTCGACTCGCAACGAGTTCGTGTGCTCCAGCGCGATGCGCACACCCCGGGGGATCGCGTCCTCGGCGATCACCGGCGTCATCGCCTCCTCGTACGCGTCGGCGGCGTCCTCCCACGTGAGCTGGCCGGCGGGCCCGGTCGTGAGCACGACGCACTCCGCGCCGAACGCGTGCGCCGCGTCGAGCGCGTCGCGCACCTTCGACCGTTGTGCGTCCCAGCCGGCGCGGTCGGCGAGCCGGAGCGGGCCGATCCCGATGAGGTTGGCGACGCGGTAGCCGGCGTCTCGTACGCGCGCCACGTGGTGCTCCCACCCCCCGGCGGCGTCGAGCTTCGCGAGCGAGAGGCCGATGGTCGACACTCCCTCACGCGCGAAGAAGGCGAGATCCTCCTCGACGGTCCAGCTCCACTGCGAGAGCATGGAGAGCGACACGCGCGGGTGGGTCGTCATCGGCGCACCACCTCACCCGAGCGCGGTGGCCCGGCCGATGCTGCTGCCCCCGTCGAGCGCCAGGTTGATGCCGGTGAGGAACTCCGACTCGCGGCTCGCGAGGTACACGGCCGCGTACGCGCAGTCGCGTGCGTTCCCGAGACGCGTGAGGTGCATCGCCTCGTAGCGGGCGCGCCGTTCCGCGGTCATGTCGGCGTCGCGGCGGTCGTTCACAACGAAGCCCGGGCTCAGCGTGTTGGCGCGGATGTTGTGCGCGGCGTACTCGACCGCGAGCACCCGCGTGAGTGCGTTGAGCCCGCCCTTGCTCGCCGCGTAGGCCGCGAGACCGGCACTCGGACGCTCGGCCTGCCGGGACGAGACGTTGACGATCGCGCCGTGGCCGGCGGCCATCATGCGGGGGAGTGCGGCCCGGCAGAGCACCATCGGCGCGGTGAGGTTCACGCGCAGGGCTTCGTTCCAGTAGTCCGTGCGCATCTCGCCGACGGTGGCGTCGTGCCCGGCGCTCACGCCGACGGCGTTGTTCACGAGCACGGTGAGGCCCCCGAGCCACTGTGCAGCGTCGGCGACCAGGCGCTCGCAGGTCGCCTCGTCGGCGAGGTCCGCCGCGAGGAACGCGGCCGACCCACCCCCGGCGGCGATCTCGTCGACGACCGCCGCGCCTCGTGCGGGGTCGCGTCCGTGGACGGCGACGCGAGCCCCCTCGGCAGCGAACTCGACGGCGATCGCGCGCCCGATCCCCGAGGTCGACCCGGTGACCAGGGCGAGCTCGCCGGCCAGCCGGCCTCCCCGAGCGGGTGACGGTTCGGTGGGCATGGGCGGAGGCTAAACCCGGTGCCCTATCCTGGTGCGCCTCCTCGCCGACCTCCACGGCGTTCCGCGAGCGGTGGTGTGGCCAGAGTGGTCCAAGTGATGTCTGTGAAGCCAACGAGACGCCGCCGGATGCGACTCGCCGCGATTGCACTCACCGCGGTGGCGGTCTCGGTCGCCGCCGTGACCGCGCCCGTGGGGGTCGGGTTCGTGGGTCCGGCCCCGGCCGGGGCCGCCGAGATCGACGACCTCCGGGCGGGCGCGGCCGCGGCCCCGGCGTGTGACGCCGCCACGCTGGCGTCGGAGGAGTTCTTGGAGGTCGTGAACCGGCTCGAGGGGCTCGAGGTCGAGATCGGCACCGTCGAGCGGGAGATCAGCGCGAATCGCGACACCGTGGCCGAGCTCGGCGTGCTGGCACGAGCGCGCGCGGTCGAGGCGTACACGAAGCGGGGCGTGGACACCGGCATGCTCAGCCTGGACCGGCCGCTCGACCGGGTCCGCCGCGAGAAGCTCCTCCACCAGGCGAACGCGCGTGACAACTCGGTGATCGTCCACCTCCAGATCGCGACCGAGCAGCTCGACGCGCGCGAGCGGGAGCTGCGGACCCTGCGCGATCAGGCGCGGGTCGCGCGCGACCAGCTCGTCGCGCAGCAGGCGGTCCTCGACCAGCAGCTCCGGGAGGCGAACCAGGCGCTCAACGCGTTCGAGGAGCGACTCCGGCGCGAGGAGGCCGCGCGCCAGGAGCGGGAGCGGGCGCTGCTCGCGGCCCAGCAGCAGGCGCAGCAGCGCCGGACGGCGGCCGGCGCGCCGGTCGGCGGCTACGTGGCCAACGGGTTGATCTGCCCGCTGCGCGGACCACTCAGCTTCATCGACTCGTGGGGCTACCCGCGCGCGACGACGGGGCGCCACCAGGGATCCGACCTGATGTCACCGCGAGGCACGCCGAACGTGGCCGTGGTGTCGGGCGACGTCGAGTTCCACACGGGGGGCACGTCGGGCCTCGGGGCGTACCTCTACGGCGACGACGGGAACCTCTACTACTACTTCCACCTCCAGGCCTACGAGGGTGTGGCGCGGCGGGTGCAACAGGGCGAGGTGATCGGCTACGTGGGCAACACCGGTGACGCCATCGGCACCGCGACCCACACGCACTTCGAGATCCACCCGGGGGGCGGGCCCGCGGTGAACCCCTACCCCACGGTCGCCCAGATCTGCTGACGCCGTCGGGGGGCTCTGGCCGGAGCGGTCGGTGGTCGTGGGAGCGCAGCCTCAGTGGCCGTGGTGGTGCAGGTCGGCGTGGTCGTCGGGAGCGTGTTCGGTGCGGCTCGGCGTCCGCAGCCCTGACAGCGGTGACGGAGGGCGCCGTCCGGGGAGCAGGCTGGTGAGCGCGAAGATCGCCGCGGCGACCAGCACGATCGACCCGCCCGGGGCGAGCGCCCACTGGCGGGCGGCGGCGAGCCCGACGACCACCGCGAGCGCGCCGATCCCGGCCGAGACGGCCAGGGTCGCCCGGAACGACCGGCTGACGATGCGCCCCGTCGCCACGGGCAGCACCATGAGCGCCGCGATGAGCAGGACCCCGACGACCCGCATCGCCGCGACGACCGTCACGGCGGTGAGCACGGCGAGGGTTGCGTTCCCGAGGCGCACGGGGAGGCCGGCGACGCGCGCCGACTCCTCGTCGACCACGATCGCGAACAGCGCGCGTCCGAACACCACGAGTGTGGCCACGATCGCGAGCCCGAGCGCCACGATCACGCGCACGTCGCTCGCGTCGATCGTGAGGATCGACCCGAAGAGGTAGGGCACGATCGCCAGTCCCCCGTCGCCCGCGCGGCTCGCCAGCACCACGCCTGCCGCGATGCCGCCGTAGAACCAGAGCGCGAGGGCGAGGTCGCTCGTCGTCCGGCCGCGGCTGCGCAGCCACTCGATGGCGAGCGCGCCGACCACCGCGACGAGGAGCGCGCTCCACAGGGGC
>BTUT01000013.1:8545-16296 GCA_045862935.1 Acidimicrobiia bacterium | reverse complement strand
GTGCGCCGGACGGTGCGGATCGCCGGCACACTCGACGTGGAGACCCGCCTCGCGCCGCTCGAAGCCGGATGCGAGGGTCCGGACCATCGCCAGCGCGAACGCGGGGTGGGCCGCGTAGCGCTTCACGATCGGGTTGCGCTCGATGCGCTCGACGACTGCCGCGTCGAAACCGGCGCCGAGGTGGAAGAGGAAGTACCGGTCGTTGGCCGCACCGACGCCGATCCGGTGGATCGACCCGCGGGCGAGGGCGACGAGCAGCCGCTCGGTCGCGCGCTCGAGGCGGTTCCCGAACCCGACGGCTCGGGCGAAGACGTTCGTGCTGCCCCCCGGGAGGCACGCGAGGGCGGTGGACGAGCCGACGAGGCCGCCCGCCGCCTCGTTGAGGGTGCCGTCGCCCCCGGCCACCACGACCACGTCGACGCCGTCGGCGGCCGCGGCGGCGGCGAGCTCGTGGGCGTGGTTGCGCGCGGTCGTGGTCACCGGCTCGACGTCATGCCCGGCGCGCAGGCTCGTCTCGATCACGTGCCGGCGACGCTCGGTCATCGACGAGGCGCGCGGGTTGACGATGAGGCGGACGCGCACGGCGGGGAGGATAGGAGTCGGTGGGACCGCCGTACCATCGACTCGGTGACGCGACGGGAGCCGGCCGAGTGGGATGCAGGCGCAGCGCTGCGCGCGGTGACGGCGGATGTCGTGGCCTGCCGAGCGTGCCCGCGCCTCGTCGCGTGGCGCGAACGGGTGGCGCGGGAGAAGCGGGCCTCGTACCGGGACGAGGAGTACTGGGGACGGCCCGTGCCCGGGTTCGGTGATCCGTCCGCGAGCGTGATGCTCGTCGGCCTCGCCCCCGCCGCGCACGGTGGCAACCGCACCGGCCGCATCTTCACCGGAGACCGGTCCGGTGACTGGCTGTTCGCCGCCCTGCACCGTGCCGGGTTCGCGAACCAGCCGGTCTCCGAGCACGTCGGGGATGGGCTGGCCCTCACCGACGCGTACATCGCGGCGGCGGTGCGTTGCGCCCCGCCGGCCAACCGTCCGACACCCGCGGAGCGCGATCGGTGCTCGCCCTTCCTGGTCCGGGAGCTCCGAGCGCTGCACGATCTGCGGGCCGTGGTGGTGCTCGGCGGGTTCGCCTACGAGTCGTTGTGGAAGCTGCTGCGTGAACGGGGGGATGGCCTGGTGAGCCCCCGGCCGCGCTTCGCACACGGCCTCGAGGTTCCGACGCCGGCGTTCACGATCCTCGGCTGCTACCACCCGAGTCAGCAGAACACCTTCACCGGCCGACTCACCGAGGCCATGCTCGACGCGGTGCTCGCCCGGGCTCGGGAGATCGCGGGCCTGATCAGCCGATGAGCGCGAGGAGCTCACCGGTGAAGTAGGTCACCGCGATCGCGCCCAGCACCGACGCCACGGTGAGTCGCAGGACGCGATCGGTGGCCCGGATCGCGAGATGGGCACCGATCTGGGCGCCCGGGATCACGCCGATGCTCAGTGGGACCGCGTAGGCCCAGTCGATGTGGCCGAGGGCGGCGTGGGTGATCGTGCCCGGGATCGCGAGTGCGCCGACGCAGGCGAGCGAGGTGCCGAGCGCGGACTTCAGGGGCAGGCGCAGCCAGCTGGTGAACGCGGGGACCATCACGAGCCCGCCTCCGATGCCGAGGAGGCCGCTCAGGGCCCCTGCCCCGACCCCGATGGTCGCGTAGCGCCAAGGCTCCGTGCGGGGTGACGGACCGGCGTGGGAGAGGAGCTCCGGCGCCGGACGGCCCGGCGAGTCGGCCCGAGGAGCGCTGAGCTCCGAGCCCGGGGTGACCCCCGTGACCCTCGACGGGAGCGCCAATCGGAACGCGGTGAACGCCACGAGGCTCGCGGTCGCGAGCATGAGGGGGTGGCCGTTGCCCGGTACGAACTCGGTGAGCAGCGCGCCGCCCACGGAGGCGAACACGCCGAACGAGGCCGTCCACGCGAGCACGTCCCACCGGATGAGGCCCTCGCGCGCGTACCGGTAGGTCCCGCTGATCGCGGACGGGATGACCGAGGGCAGTGTCGACCCCACCGCCTCGAGCGGGGTCGCGCCGAGGGCTCGCACGGCCGGGGTCGAGACCATCGCGCCGCCGAGCCCGAACATGCCCGAGAGGATCCCGGTGGCCACACCGACCAGCACGACGAGCAGGAACTGGCCGGCATCGGACACGCGGCCAGAGGCTACCGTTCACCCATGCCGACCACGACGCTGCGCGGTGTCTACGTGCCGCTCATCACGCCGTTCGCGGCCGACGGCTCCGTGGCGCTCGACGCGCTCGAACGTCTGGCCCACGAGTACCTCGACGCCGGGGCGGCCGGGCTGGTTCCGCTCGGCACCACGGGCGAGGCGCCTCTGCTCGATGCCGCCGAGAAGCACGCCGTGGTCGAGCTGTGCGCGCGCGTGGGTCGCGAGCACGGCGCGCAGGTGATCGTGGGGACGGGGACGAACCACACGGCGAGCACGGTCGCGTCCACGCAGGACTACGGAGCGATCCCGGGGGTCACTCACGCGATGGTCGTCGTGCCCTACTACGTGCGGCCGAGCCAGGCGGGCATCGTGGCGCACATCAGCACCGCGGCGGAGGCGAGCCCGGTGCCGGTGGTGATCTACAACATCCCGGTCCGCACCGGGCGAGTGCTCGAGGTGGCGGGCATGCTCGAGCTCGCGACGCTCGAGAACGTGGTCGGCGTGAAGCAGGCGGTCGACGGCATCGATCTCGCGACCGTCGAGGTCCTCGCCGCGGCGCCGCCCGGCTTCGCGGTGCTCGGGGGTGACGACGCGTACCTGTTCCCCACGGTGCTGCTCGGTGGCTCCGGAGCGATCTGCGCCTCGGCGCACGTGTGCACCGAGCGGTTCGTCGCCATGATCGAGTGCGGCCTCGCAGGCAAGGTCGACGAGGGGCGCGCGCACCACGAGGCGTTGCTCCCGGTGGTGAAGGCGTGCTTTGCGGAGCCCAACCCGTCGGTCTTCAAGGCCGTGCTGCACGCGCAGGGCCGGATCCCCACGCCCGACCTGCGCCTGCCGTTGCTCGCCGCGTCACCCGAGGCGCGCGATCGCGCGCTCGCGGCCATCGACGCGTCCAGCCGGTAGGGGGATCGCGCCGCGGGACGTCAGCCGCGCGCAGGGGATCAGCGGCGGAGCAGCTCCGCGACGTGGAAGGCGAGGTCGAGGGACTGCCGCGCGTTGAGGCGGGGGTCGCACATCGTCTCGTACCGCTGCTCGAGCTGGTCTTCGAGCACCTCGTCGGATCCCCCCAGGCACTCGGTGACGTCTTCGCCGGTGAGCTCCACGTGCACGCCGCCGGGAACGACGTCGGCGGCGGCACAGGCGTCGAAGAAGCCGTGGAGCTCGCGGAGGATGTCATCGAAGCGGCGGGTCTTGAAGCCGCTGGCGTGGCTGAAGGTGTTCGCGTGCATCGGGTCGCACGCCCAGACCACGGGATGCCGTGCCGCGTTGACGGCGCGCAGCAAGGGCGGCAGTGCGTCTGCGACCCGGTCGGCACCCATGCGCGTGAACAGCACCACCCGGCCCGGCTCCCGCGCGGGGTTCAAGCGCTCGCACAGGCTCACCGTGTCCTGGGGTGATGCGTCGGCACCGAGCTTCACCCCGAGGGGGTTGCGAACCCCCGAGAGGAACTCGACGTGCGCGCCGTCGAGTTGGCGGGTGCGCTCCCCGATCCACAGGAGGTGGGCCGAGCAGTCGTACCAGTCGCCGGTGAGGCTGTCGCGACGCGTGAGCGCTTCCTCGTAGCCGAGCAGGAGCGCCTCGTGCGCGACCCAGAAGTCGACCTGGTGGAGCTGGAGCTCGGCGTTGAGGTCGATGCCGCAGGCGGCCATGAACCGCAGCGCGCGGTCGATCTCGTTCGCGAGCGCCTCGTAGCGCTGACCCTCACGGCTCGACGCGACGAACTCCTGGTTCCAGGCGTGGACGCGGGTGAGGTCGGCGAAGCCGCCCTTGGTGAACGCACGAGCCAGGTTCAACGTGGCCGCCGACTGGTGGTAGGCGCGCAGCAGTCGGGATGCGTCGGGGCGGCGGGCGACGGCGTCGAAGGCGTAGTCGTTCACGGTGTCGCCGCGGAACGACGGCAGCTCGAGACCGTCGCGGATCTCGGTGGGGGACGAGCGGGGCTTCGAGAACTGACCGGCCATCCGGCCCACCTTGACCGTGGGCACGCCGCTGCCGTACGTGAGCACGACCGACATCTGCAGGATGATCTTGAGCTTGTCGCGGATCGCGTTGGCCGAGAACGCCTCGAACGACTCGGCGCAGTCGCCGGCGACCAGCAGGAACGCCTTGCCGTCCGCCGCGGCCTCGAGCTGGGCCGTCAGGTTCCGGGCTTCGCCGGCGAACACCAGAGGCGGCATCCGGCGGATCTCGGCGAGCACGGCCTCGACCGCATCGCCATCGGGCCACTCGGGCTGCTGGGCGGCTGGTCGGGCGCGCCACGAGTCGGGCGTCCACTCGTTCCGGAACAGGGGGACGGTGCTCATCGGCTCTCGATCGCTACAGGTATCCGCTCGGGGGGTTGGGGCCACCTTGCTGGGCCATCTCGAGGGCGCGGCGGCGGCGCATCTCCTCGAGCTGCGACTGGGCCACTGCCTGCTGGGTGAACAGCGTGGCCTGGATGCCGTGGAACAAGCCCTCGAGCCAGCCGACCAGCTGGGCCTGGGCGAGGCGCAGCTCCGACTCCGAGGGTGTGTCGGAGGTCAGCGGCAGCACCACCTCGCTCAGCTCCTGTTGGAGCTCGGGCGACAGCACGGACTCGAGTTCGGCGAGCGAGCGGTCGTGGATCTCCCGGAGGCGGCGCCGGCCGGCGTCGTCGAGGGGGGCCCGGCGCACCTCGTCCAGCATGGAGCGAACCATCGACGCGATCCGGATGAGCTTCGTGGGCCGGGTGACCTGCTCACCGTCCTCGTCAGGGCTCTTCTCGCCGGTCGGCGTGCCGCCGCCGTCGGTGGCTACCACCGCACGGAGGTCGGCGGGCACGAGGATCTCGGGGCGGACCCGCTCGCGTTCGAATTCCTGGTCGTCGCTCACGTGCACTCCTTCGGATGCCCCAGGATAGGGATTCGGGCCGGGGGGCGACTCACCCGATCGGAGAGCGGGCGCCGCGGGGCGCCGCCGGCTGCGCGAGCCGCGTCAGGCGTGGAAGATCCCGGGCTCGTCGTCGCGCAGGCCGGGCGGGACGCGCCCCTCGACGCCCGCGGCCCGTGGCCCGGGGACGTCGCGGAACCGGTAGGGCGTGGGCTCGCGTCCGGGCTGGCACACCCAGCACGTACCCGTGGCCTCGTTGGGGGCGCGGGCCGCGACGACCACGGCGTCGGCGATCTGCTCGGGCGCCATGAGGGGGAAGCCCGACTCGCGCATCGCCTGCCGGGTGTCGTCACCCATGAGCGCGGTGTCGGTGAGGCCGGGGCACACGGCGTGGGCGGCGATGCCGTCGACCAGGAGCGCAGGGGCGATCGAGCGAACGAAGCCGACCACCGCGTGCTTCGTCAGCGTGTAGACGGGGTCGGGGGCGAACGCGACGATGCCCGCCAACGATGCGGTGGCGACGATCACGCCTCCGGATCCCGCGCGCATCGTGCGGACGGCGGCGCGCGTGCCGAACACCACGCCGTCGACGTTCACGCCGAGGATCCGGCGGTACGCGGCGTCCTCCAGGGCCGCGATGTCGGCCTGACCGGTGGTGACCCCGGCGTTGAGGAACGCGAGATCCACCGAGCCGAGGTCGGCGCAGCACGCGTTGAAGGCGGCGTCGACCTCCGGTGCCCGGGACACGTCGGCGGTGACGGCGATGCCGCCGACCTCGGACGCGACGTCGCGCGCCGCGCCGGCTGCGCGGTCGACGACGCAGACCCGCATGCCCTCGGCGGCGAGGCGGCGGGCCGTCGCCCGCCCGATGCCCGAGCCGCCGCCGGTGACGAGTGCGACCCGCCCGGCGAGGTCCACGCCCCGATCAGCCGCCGTAGCTCATGCCCGTGGCCCGCAGCAGCAGCGGGGTGACGGACTCGTCGCGCACGCCGGCGTCGACGACCTCGGCGACGAACACGGTGTGGTCTCCCCGCTTCACGGTGTCGGTGACCCGCGCCTCGAACCAGAAGGCGAGGTCGGTGAGCAGCGGTGCGCCGGTGGCGGGGCCGGGCTCGAAGCGGTAGCCGTTCAGCGTGTCGCCGTCCACGACGGTGCTGCGGAAGAAGGCCTTGCCGACGTCGAGCTGGTCCTCGCCGAGGACGTTCACCGCGAACGCGCCGGTGCGCTCGACGAGCGCGTGGCTGTCGTTGTCGGTCTTGAGCGCGACCATCACGAGCGGTGGCTCGAACGACGCCTGGGAGATCCAGTTGATGCCCGCGGCGGCAACCTCGTCACCGTCGATCGCCGTGAGCACCGACAGGCCGTAGTTGATCGCCCGCAGGGCGAGCTTCTTGGCGGCAGGGTCCATGGGGCCTCCCCCTCCGGTTCCTCGTGGCGCCCTCGGCAGGACTCGAACCTGCGCACACGGCTCCGGAGGCCGATGCTCTATCCGCTGAGCTACGAGGGCAGTGCGAGCAGGGTACCAAGCGCCGTCCGGTGCGAACCGGGGTCGGCGCGCCACACTGGTGCGCGCATGACCGGAGCGGAACCCGTCGTGGACGACAACCCCCCCGCGTCGCTGCGGTTCCGTCGTCCGGTGCGTCTCGGCCGGTCGGCGCGCGACCTGTGGCGATCGCGAGGCCTCGTCCAGGTGCTCGCCGAGCGAGAGTTCCAGTCCCGGTACAAGCAGACCGTCCTCGGCATCGTGTGGGCCCTGTTGACCCCGGTGCTGCTCGTCGTGGTGTTCGCGCTCTTCGTCGATCGGGTCGCCGACGTGGACACGGGCGGGGTGCCCTACGTCGTGTTCGCCTACATCGGCCTCGTCCCGTGGAGCTTCTTCTCGTCCTCGGTCACCCGCGGCGGGCAGAGCCTCGTCCTCGACTCGGGAGTCGTCAACAAGGTCCGGTGCCCGCGCGAGGTGTTCCCGCTCGCCGGCATCGCCTCGGCCGGGATCGACATGGTCGTCTCCGCGTTCGTGCTCGGCGCCCTCTTCGTGGTCACCGGCTACGAGCTGCGGACGACGGCCGTCTGGGTGCCGGCGATCCTGGTCCTGCAGATCGCGTTCGTGGCCGGGGTGGTGCTCGTGCTCGCGGTGCTCGCGGTGTACCTGCGCGACCTGCTGCAGGCCCTGCCGCTGCTGCTCCAGCTCGGGCTGTTCGCGACGCCGGTCGCGTACGGCATCGGCGCGATCCCGGAGCGCTGGTGGTCGTGGTACGCGTTCGTCAACCCACTGGTCGCGGTGATCGAGAGCTACCGCCAGACCATGCTCTACGGGTTCGGGCCTCCGTGGGAGCTCGTGGGTCCGGCGCTCGCCAGCACGCTGCTCTGGCTCGTCGGTGGGTACCTCCTGTTCAAGAAGCTGGAGCCGGGAATCGCAGATGTCGCCTAGCGGGACCGTTCGCGTCGCGAACCTCTGGAAGCGGTTCCGGGCGGACCGGCCGCCGCGCCGGCTCCTCGACCTCCTCGAGCACCTCCCGGACCGGCTGGATCGCAGCCGCGTGCAGCGTGAGCGGTGGCGCTGGGCACTGCGTGACGTGAGCGTCGCCATCGCGCCCGGAGAGTCGGTCGGGCTCATCGGGACCAACGGCTCCGGCAAGTCCACGCTGCTCAAGATCGTGAACCAGATCATGTACCCCTACGCAGGCACGGTCGACGTCGT
>BTUT01000013.1:0-8535 GCA_045862935.1 Acidimicrobiia bacterium | reverse complement strand
GCGGTCGGGGATCCACCCCCAGCTCACCGGCCGCGAGAACGTGCAGATGCTCGGCGCGCTCCTGGGTCTGAGCCGCACCGAGGTGCTCGCGCGGTTCGACGAGATCGTGGGCTTCGCGCAGGTCGAGCAGGCGGTCGACCGTCAGGTGAAGTTCTACTCGTCGGGCATGCAGATGCGGTTGGGGTTCGCGGTCGCGGCGTTCCTCGAGCCCGACGTCCTCCTCGTCGACGAGGTGCTCGCCGTGGGCGACACCGCATTCCAACAGCGCTGCCTCGACAAGATGCGCTCGGTCCACCAGGGAGGCGCGACGCTCGTGTTCGTGTCGCACGACCTGAACGCGGTGGAGGCCGCGTGCGCGCGGACGATCTGGCTCGACCACGGCGTGGTCGCGCGGGACGGCCCGACACCGTCGGTGCTCGCGGCCTACCGCGCCTCGGTGGAGGCCACCGCGCGCGCCGAGATGCCGGCCACCGGGCCCGTGCGGGTCGCCGACTGCTCGGTGGTCGAACCCGGCGGCGGGATCCCGCGGACCCACGGTGCCCTCGACGTCCGCCTCGTGATCGAGAGCGAGGCGCCGCGCTTCGTGCAGGTGTACCTCGGGATCACCGAGTCGGTGCCGAGTCCCGTGTTCGTCGTCGAGCGCGAGCTGGCGCTCGACCCCGGTCCGAACGAGGTCCGGTGCCGGGTGCAGCGGGTTCCGCTGCCGCGGGGTCGGTTCGCCGTGTGGATCGCGGTGCGCGACGAGGCGGGTCGCGACCTCGTCCCGTGGCGCCCGGCGGCCGAGTTCGAGATGGTGGGCCCGTCCCTCGCCGATTCGCCGGGGGGCGTGTCGCGCGCCGCGCCGGTCGTGGTGGACGCGACGTGGGAGACGGCGTCGCGGTGAGGCTGCTCGACGCGCGGCGGGCGCGAGCGCTGGAGCGCGCCTACAGCATCGATGCGCTCCACGAGCGCCTGCTGGAGATCGCGCTCATCCGCGATGGCCGCGCGGGTGAGCGGTGGCGCGCGATGCGCGCGCACGTGGATCTCGACGACCTCGGCGCCGGTCGGACCCGCGACGTCCTCCCGCTCGTGCATCGGGCGCTCGTCGACGACGGTGTGGACGATCCCGACCTGCCCTTCCTGGCGGCGGTTCACCGCCGCGCGTGGTACCAGAACCAGATGCGCTTCGGGCGGGTGGGCCAGGTCGTGGGAGCCCTCACCGATGCTGGGGTGGAGACGATGGTCCTCAAGGGTGTGGCCCTCGCGCAGGACGTGTACCGCGACGCCGGCCTGCGCCCCATGGCGGACTGCGACCTGCTCGTGCGCCCAGGTCAGGTCGGACGCGCGCTGGAGGTCCTGGGCGACCTGGCTTGGCTCCCCGACGAGCCACTTCCGTCGAGCTACGTCCGTCGCCACCGTGAGCTCGACGTGTTCGACCCACAGCGCTGGGCCATCGATCTCCACTGGCACGTGAGCCAGTGGCTCATCGCGCCCGGCGACGAGTGGTGGGGGGACGAGCCGTTCTGGGCGCGTTCGGTGCCGATCGAGATCGCGGGCTCGCCGACCCGCGCGCTCGACCGGACCGACGCGCTGCTCCACGCCCTCGTCCACGGCGCCCGCCACGGGTGGCGCGTCGCGCCGCAATGGATCCCCGACGCCGTGGTCATCGCGCGGGCGGGGCCGATCGACTGGGAGCGGATCACCTCGGTCTCGACCACACGGGGTGTGGCGCTCCCCGTGCGCCGCGCGCTCGTCCACCTCCGGGACCGCTACTCCGTGTTGGTGCCGGGCGACGTGGTCGCGCGGCTCGACGGTTCCGGATCACGCCGGGCCCAGCGGGTGCTCGTGCGCAGCGGTCAGTCCCACGGTCCGACCGCGACCGAGAAGCGGTGGCTGGGACCGTTCGCGAACACCTACCGCTTCTGGATCACCGAGACGGCGCCGCTCGACCGCCGGGCAGCGTGGCGTGAGCTCCCGGGATGGCTCGCCGACCGGCACGGCGTGCGCTCCGCCTGGGGGCTGCCGTGGACCGCGGCGAGGCGCGCGTACCGACAGACCAGGGGGCGAAGGAGCCGCGCGGGGGTCAGTACGCCCCCGTCCCCTTGACGACGGCCGGGATCGTCCGCACGAGGATGAGCACGTCGAGGACCCACGACCAGTTCTCGACGTAGTAGAGGTCGAGGCGCACGGCGTCGTCCCAGGTGAGGTCGGCGCGCCCGCTCACCTGCCAGAGCCCCGTGAGCCCCGGCTTCACGAGGAGTCGCCGACGCGAGTCGTCGCCGTACCGGTCGACCTCCGCCGGGAGGGGCGGTCGGGGACCGACCACCGACATGTCCCCGACGAGGACGTTCCACAGCTGGGGGAGCTCGTCGAGTGAGTGGCGCCGGAGCCAGTGCCCGATGCGGGTCACCCGGGGGTCCTCGCGGAGCTTGAACAGCACGTGATCGGGGTCGGCGAGCGGGCGCAGGTCGTCGAGGCGCTCCTCGGCGTCGGCGACCATCGTCCGGAACTTCAACATCTCGAATCGGCGGCCGTCGCGACCGATCCTGACCTGCCGGAAGAGGATCGGCCCGGGACTCGTGACCCGCACCGCGATCGCGATGGCGGCGAGCACCGGCGCACCCACCACGAGGACCAGCGCCGCGAACGCACGGTCCACGATGGCCTTCGCGAGGCGCGCGGGCCCGCTGAGCGACGGCTCCTCGACGTGGAGGAGAGGGAGCCCGGCGACGGGTCGGATGTTGATGCGAGGGCCGGCGATCTCGGTCACCGCGGGCACGACGATCAGGTCGACGCCCGTGCCCTCGAGGGTCCAGGCGACGGTCCGGAGCGCGGTCCCGGGGAACGTCGTGGAGTCCGCGACGGCGAGTGTGTCGGCTCGCTCGTCCGCGAGTGCCTCCGTGATCCGCCGGGGATCGCGGTGGACCGGCACCCGCTCCCCGTCGACGTGGAGCGGGTCGTCTCGCTCGGGGACGCACGCCGCGACCACCCGGTATCCGGCGAACGGTGCCCGCCGGAAGTGCCGGATCAAGTCGGTGACCGCGTCCTCGCCTCCCGCGACGAGGACGCGGTGGGTGAACCGGCCGGCCGCGCGCTGGCGGTGGAGCTGCTTGCGGGCGAGCCGCCGGAGGACCAGCGCCGCGACGAGCGCGACGGCGACCGCCCCGAAGAGGAACGTGCGCTCGACCGGGACCTCGAGGGCGTAGGCGAGGAAGCCCGCGCTGATGAGCGTCAAGACGACGCCGGTGCCGAGGCGCCGGTACTCGTCGGAGCCGATCCCCACGGTGCGGGTGTCGTAGCCGCCCACGAACGCGATCGCGATCAGCCAGACCCCGGCGACCGCGACCGCCACGACCGCGTCGGCCGCGCCGCCGCCGCCGTGCCACTGCTCGTCGGCGATGGGCGTCGAGAGCACCAGCCAGGCCGTGGCCACCCCGCACGCGACCGCGGCGAAGTCGATCGCGACGAGCGCGCGCCCGTAGACCCGCTCCCAGGACACGCGCCAGTATCGCAGGGCGTCGGTATCGTCGAGGGGTGGCCGGCACCGAACCGGAGGGCGACATCGGCGTCGGTGCCGAGGGGGGAGTCGCGCTCAGCGTCGTCATCGCCACCCGGCGCCGCCCCGAGCTGCTCGCCCGGTGCCTCGCGAGGCTCGCGGAGCAGCACGGTGATCATCCGTACGAGGTCGTCGTGGTGAACGACGACGACGAGCCCCTGGGGCTGCCGGGCGGCGACCCCCGGGTGCGGGTGGTCCAGACCGCCGTTCACGGCGTGGCCGGTGCGCGGAATTCCGGTGTCACGGCGTCGACCGGTGTGATCGTGGCGTTCACCGACGACGACGTGGTGCCCGGCCCCGGTTGGGTCGACGCGGTGATCGCCGCCTTCGAGCGCCACCCCCGAGCCCTCGCGGTGTGCGGGCCGATCGTCGTGGAGCCCTTCGACCGGCTCTACCACCACGCGCCCACTCCACCGCCGGGCGTGGCCTGCGGGGCGAACTTGGCGTTCCGGCGGGAGGCGTACGACGCGCTGGGGGGGTTCGACGAGCGGTTCCGGGGTTGGATGCCCGAGGACGTCGATCTCGCAGCCCGAGCGCGCCGGCTGGGTTCGATCGCCTTCGCGCCCGCGATGGTCGTCCGTCACCCGCCGCGGCGGGTCACGTTCGGGGAGCTCGTGGCCCGCGGGCAGGTGGTCGAGGGGACCTGGCTGCTGTTCCGGAAGAACCCCGAGCTCTCCCGGTGGCGGATGCCGCTGCGCTGGGGGCCGCCGCTCGCGATGGCCAGGTCGTGGCTGCGGATGCTCGGGGACCACCGGGTCGTGCGGGGATCGCCCGTCCGTGTGGTGCGTATCGTGGGCCTCGCCTTCGGGTCAGGTGCCGTCGCGATGGCCACCGCCTGGCGGAGATGGCCCGGGCAGGCGACGTGAGTCACGAGGCCCGAGTGGGGGCGATCGAGGTGGTGGTGCCGACCTACCGGCGCCCCGAGCTGCTCCGCGGCTGCCTGCACGGGCTGATGGGACAGCGAGCCCGGGCGGATCGTGTGCTGGTCGTCGTGCGGCGCGGGGATGGCGAATCCGGTGCGGTCGTGCGCGAGTTCGGCAGCGCTGGAGTCATGGAGGTGACCGTCGACGCTCCCGGGGTCGTGGCCGCTCTCCGTCGGGGTGTGGCCACGACCCGCGCCGACCTCGTGGCGTTCACCGACGACGACGCGGTTCCCCGACCCGATTGGCTCGAGCGGATCACGGCCGCATTCACGGATCCGTCGGTGGGTGCGGTGGGCGGCCGGTACGACGACGGGACGCCGGTGCGTCCCGGGGTCACCGTCGGGCGGATCAACCGCGTGGGGCGTCTCGTGGGCAACCACGCGACCGGTACGGGCGCGCCGCGCGACGTCGACGTGCTCACGGGCGCCAACATGGCGTTCCGGGCGGACGTCCTCGCGCTCCCGGCTCCGGGGGTGCTGGAGGGCACCGGCGCCGAACCGCACTACGAGGTGCTCGCAGCCGCGTACGTCCGGTCGCGGGGGCTGCGTGTCGTCTACGACCCGAGCATCCTCGTCGACCACCGGCCGACGATCGAGCAGCTCCCCGACGGCGACCTCGCCCGTGACCGGGAGTCACCGAGCTGGACGGCCGCCCGAGCGCACAACTGGCTGGTGACCGTGACCGCGTTCGGCGCCCGGTCGCCGTGGTTGGTCGCGGCGTACGGTCTCGGGATCGGGATGCGGCCCTCGCCGGGAGTGATCCGCGCCGGCGCGGCGCTCGTCCGTGGCGAGCGCGAGGTGGTTCGTCGGTTCCCGGCGTCGGTCCGGGGCCAGCGGTCGGGACTGCGCCGGGCGCGCATCGGAGGGGCGTTGACGGTGCCGGCGACCGTGCTGCGCCAGCAGGCCGGCTCCCGGTGAGCGCGGCAGTCCTCGGGTTCCTCCGGCGCGACCGGCCCCTGCGCGGTCCCGTCCTGGGCGTGCTGTGCGCGGTCGGCTTCGGTCTCGTGGCCGCCACCTCGCTGCTCCCCGACCACACCGCCTCTCGCGCCTCGCTGGCGGTCGTGCTGGCGCTGCTCGTCGGCTTCGTGTGCCTCTGGTCGCCGCGCCAGGGCGTCTTCGTCGCGCTCGGGTGGCTCGCGCTGGTGGGCGGGATCCGGAGGGTCGTCACGACCTTCCAGGTCGACCCGGATCGGGATCCGCTGCTGCTCGTCGGGCCCGTGGCGATCGTCGTGCTGTTCGCCGTGGCGGCGGCCCGTGGGTGCTTCTCCGGGCGCCGCGGGCTCGCAAACGGCGTCCTCGCAACCACGGTGGTCGCGACGTTGTGGGCGTTGCATCCCGACCAGGCGGGGCTGGACGTCGGGCTCGGCGGCCTCCTGTTCTGGGGCGTGCCCATGCTGTGGTTCTGGGTGGGCCGGGGCATCGTCGACCGCCCCCTGGCCCGGCGCCTGGTGGGCTTCGTGGCGGGCATCGCGTTCCTCGTGTCGGTGTACGGGCTCTGGCAGGCGCTCGTGAGGTTCCCGTCATGGGACCGCGACTACATCTTCGGTCGTGGCAGCTCGCAGTCGCTCTACGTCGGGCCGGGCACGTGGCGGCCGTTCGCGACCTTCTCCTCGGCGAACGAGTACGCCCTCTGCACCGCGGTCGGCGTGGTGCTCTTCTCCCTCGTGCTGGCGCGCGGCGTGGTGCGGCGTCGGCCGCTCGACCTCGTCGTGGGGGCGGTCGGCGTCGCGGTGACCGCAGCGGCGCTCGCGCTCTCGTCGGTGCGCGCTCCGCTGGTCCTCCTCGTGATCGTCGTCCCGGTCCTGGCCGTCGTCCGGCTCCGCCGGCGTGCAGTGCCCTTGCTCGCGGTCGGCTTCGTGCTCGTCGCGTTGACCTGGGGGGTCGCCGCGCAGGTCGACCCGAACTCCCTCGGTGAGTCCGGTGCACAGGGGCTCGTTCGGCGAACCGTGGTCGGCATCGGCCACCCCTTCGACGACGACCGATCGACCGCCAACCTCCACTTCGAGTCGTTGCTCGACGGTGTGGAGCAGGCGTTCACCGCGCCGCTCGGCCACGGCACCGGCTCGACGACGAGAGCCGCCGCTCGCTTCGGCGACCGGGCTCGCTTCACCGAGTGGGACGTCTCCGATGCGGCCGTGGCCTTCGGGATCGTCGGGCTCGTGCTGGTCGTGTTCGTGAGCGTGGCGGCGTTCGTGCGGGTGGGCACCCGGGCCTGGAGCACCCCCGACCTCGTGAACCTGGCGACCCTCGGGATCATGATCGTGTTGCTGCGCCACTGGTGGAACGGGGGTCACTACTTCCTCGCCCCGTTCCTCTGGGTGCTCGTCGGCGCCATTGACCAACCGGTGCGCGTCCGTCGACGGAGGCTCGCACGAGCGTGACCCGGGACGCTGGAGCCGCGCGCGGACCGAGGGTCGCGATCCTGGGACTGGGTTGGTTCCCCGACCAGACCGGCGGTCTGAACCGGTACGTCCGTGACCTTGTCCTCGGGCTCGGGGCCGACGTCGCCGCGGTCGTGGTCGGGCCGGCGGTGGGTGCACCCGCGTGCGTGATCCCCGTCTCGCACCACGACGCTCGGCTGCCCGGTCGGCTCCTGGCGTACGCCAGGGCAGCGCGGCGCGCGGCGCGTGGTGCCGACGTCGTCGACGCCCACTTCGCGCTGAATGCCGCCGCCGCGTTGCTCGTGCCGTCGGTGCGACGGCGACCCCTGGTCGTGCACTTCCACGGCCCGTGGGCCGACGAGGTGTGCCGGCAACGCGGTGGGCGGGGCGGCGCCGCGCGCCTCGGCTACCTCGCGCGGCGAGCGTTGGAGCGCTGGGTCGCTCGGCGCGCAGACCGCGTCGTCGTGCTGTCCGATGCGTTCGCGGAGCTCGTGGCCGAGATCGCGGGCATCCCGCGCGACCGTGTGATCGTGGTCCCGCCGGCCGTGGACGGGGAGCGGTTCCGACCGGGTGACCGCCGCGCGGCGCGTGCCGCGCTGGGCCTGCCCGACGAGGCCTGGGTCGCGGCGAGCGCGCGGCGGCTCGTCCCCCGCACCGGGGTCGACACCCTGATCGCCGCGTGGATCCGGGTCTCGGGAGCCGTCGCGAATGCCGACCCCGGGCTGTCGGTGATCCGGCTGCTGATCGCGGGCGAGGGTCCGTGCCGCGCGGAGCTGGAGGCGGCTGCCCGGCCTGCCCGTGACACGATCCGGTTCCTCGGGCGCGTGCCCGACGAGCAGCTCGTGGCGCTGTACCGGGCGGCGGATGTCTCGGTGGTGCCGTCGCACGACCTCGAGGGCTTCGGGCTGGTCGTCGCGGAGTCGCTCGCGTGCGGGACGCCGGTCGTGGTGACGGACGTCGGCGGGCTGCCCGGCGCGGTTGCAGGCCTCGGTGGCGGCCGCGGCGACGATCTCGTCGTCCCTCCCGGTGACGCGGCCGCACTCGCCGAGCGTCTCCTCGGAGCGCTCGACGGGCGGCGCCCACTGCCGGACCGCGACGCGTGTCACCGGTTCGCCGGCCGGTTCGCGATGGGTCGGATGCTCGACGATCACCGCCGTCTGTACTCCGAGGTCGCGGCGCGCGGCCGTGCCGGCGCGGCGGGATGGCGCCCCCGGATCCTCGTTCTCGACCACACCGCCCGGCTCTCCGGTGGCGAGCTCGCGCTGGCTCGCCTGGTCGAGGCTCTCTCGCACGCGCCCGGTGATCGGGGCGCGGACGTCACCGTGTTGTGCTTCGAGGACGGTCCCCTGGTGCGGCGCCTGCGATCCCTGGGAGTCGAGACCCGCGTCCTCGCGCTGGCGAGCGCGGCGCGCGATCTCGACCGCACGCGAGTGCGCGCTGGCGCGATCCCGCTCGGTGCGGTCGCGGCGACGGTCGTCCACACGCTCCGCCTCGGGCGATGGATCCGCCGCCGGCGTCCCGACGTCGTGGTCGCGAACTCCCTCAAGGCCGGTGTGGTGGGTGGTGTCGCCGCGCGGCTCGCGGGGGTTCCGTTCGTCTGGCATCTCCGGGATCGGGTCGCGGGCGACTACTTGCCCGTGCCAGCCGCGCGCGCCTTGCGCTGGTGGATCCCGCGGATCTCGTCGGGGATCGTGGCG
>BTUT01000012.1:0-16348 GCA_045862935.1 Acidimicrobiia bacterium | reverse complement strand
CTTCTCGCACATGTCGAAGTCGGCGATCACACCGTCCTTCAGGGGACGGATCGCCTGGATGTGGGCCGGCGTCCGGCCCAGCATGCGCTTGGCCTCACCGCCCACCGCGAGCAGCGCCTGGGTGCGGTTGTTGATCGCGACGATCGACGGCTCGTCGAGCACGATCCCCTGCCCGCGCACGTACACCACCGTGTTGGCGGTGCCCAGGTCCACGGCCATGTCACGCCCGACGACGGACGTGAACCACTGCTGGCCGCTCACCGGCGCATGCTCCCTCGCGAAGTCGCCATGAGGTGCCAAGGCTAGGTCCTCCGCCCCGGCCGTACCAAGCGGCCGTTGCGCAGAGTCTCTCAGGTCGCGCGTGCCAGGTGGTGCATCCGCAGTGGCTGCGCTCAGGTGCCGAGGGTCGGGAAGAAGAGGGCGATCTCGCGGGACGCGGACTCCGGCCCGTCGGAGCCGTGGACGAGGTTCTCCTGGGTCTCGAGGGCGAGGTCGCCACGGATCGTCCCCGGCGCTGCATCCACGGGGTTCGTGGCGCCCATCATCGAGCGCACGACCTTCCACGTGTCGTCGGGACCCTCGACCACCATCGCCACGAGGGGACCCCGGGTGATGAACGCGACGAGCTCGCCGAAGAACGGCTTCTCGCGGTGCTCTGCGTAGTGCTCACCGGCCAGGGCGTCGTCGACGATGCGCAGGTCCATCGCGACGATGCGCAGGCCACGCCGCTCGAGCCGCCCGACGATCTCGCCGACGAGCGCGCGCTCCACCGCATCGGGCTTGCACAGGACGAGGGTTCGGTTCGCAGTCATGGCTGCGGGACGCTAGCCGCCGTCGACCGCCGAAGAGGACCCGCGAGCCGTCCGGCCGACTCCGAGTGCGGCTCGTGCTGCCCCGACGACATACAGCGAACCCGTCACGAGCACCTGACCGTCGGGCTGCGTCGCCTCGATCGCGTGCTCGCACGCGTCGGCGACGTCGTGCACGATCTCGATCCGCGCCTCATCGATGCCGAGCGCGTGTGCCGCGTCGGCGACCGCGCGCGGATCTCTCGCGCGTGCACTCGGCGGCGCGCAGCACACCAGGCGCGTCGCGGCGCGCGCGTCGAGCGCTTCCAGCATCTCGGTCGGCTCCTTCTCACGGAGGAACCCGACGACCAGCGTGCGATCGGCCGACGGGAACTCTTCGGCCATGGCGTACGTGAGCGCGCGCGCTCCGGCGACGTTGTGCGCACCGTCGAGCACCACGAGCGGTCGGTGACCCACCACCTCGAGACGACCGGGAGACCGCATCCGGCCGAGCACTTCGACGACGAGGTGCTCCTCGAGCGCAGCACCCCCGAACGCCTCGGCGGCCGCGATCGCGATGGCCGCGTTGTCGGCCTGGTGCGCTCCGTGCAGCGAGAGGAACACCTCCCGGTACTCGGTCGCCGGCGTGAACACGTCGATCACCCGACCCCCGTGGGCCGCGTCGTTCCGGCGAACGCCGAAGTCCCGCCCGCGGAGGAGCAGTGTCGCCGGCTCGCGGGCCGCGAACACGGGGGTGAGCGCCGGGTCGGTCTCGCCGAGCACGAGCACCGAGCCCGGCTCGACGATGCCCGCCTTCTCCGTGGCGATGGACTCACGCGTGGGGCCCAGGTAGTCGACGTGGTCGATGCTCACGTTCGTCACCACGGCCACGTCGCCGTCGACGACGTTCGTCGCGTCCCACGTCCCGCCCACACCGACCTCCACCACCGCCGCCTCCACCGCGACGTCGGCGAACCAGGTGAGCGCGGCGCCCGTGAGGATCTCGAAGTAGCTCGGCGGTTCGGGGAGGTGGGGTTCGATGAGCGCGATCTGGGCGAGCCGCGCGGCGAGCGTGGCGTCGTCGATGGGCTCGCCGTCCCAGGTCATCCGCTCGTTGACCCGCTCCAGGTGCGGGCTCGTGTAGGTGCCCGTGGCCACCCCTGCGGCGACGAGCAGCGCGCTGGTGATCCGGGCCACCGACGTCTTGCCGTTGGTGCCCGTGCAGTGGACGACGCCGTACTCGAGCTGGGGCGAGCCCAGGAGCGCGGCGAGCGCCTCCATCCGAGCGAGGCTCGGCTCCGTCGCCCGGCGCTCGCCCCCGGGTGGCGCGCCGAGCGATTCGAGGTTCACGTGCGCATCGAGC
Organism: Acidimicrobiia bacterium; assembly: GCA_045862935.1. Lineage (GTDB taxonomy): Bacteria > Actinomycetota > Acidimicrobiia > IMCC26256 > PALSA-555 > CAIUKV01. The sequence continues at coordinate 14,197 of BTUT01000012.1, read as the reverse complement.
CACGCGAAGGCCTCCGCCGGTCGATCGACCCAGTCGGGCACCCCTGACGGTGTGGTCACGGCCGGCTCACGACCCGAGCTCGACCTCCACGCGCAGGCCCTCGCCGGGCTCCATGCTGAGCTGTGCGATACGGCCGGCATCGCACACGTCACGCGCCACGGAGTCGAGCAACGCCAGGCGCTCGGGCCGATCCCACACCGTGGCCGCGGCGACCTCGGTCCGGAGCGAGCGCTGCTGGGTGGTCTTCGCCTTGCGCACCTCGGCGAGCACGTCGGCGGCGACGTGGTAGGCGTCCGGACTCGCACCCGCGGCGCCGGCGCGCAACGGCTCCGCGTCCGGCCAGGCGCTCCGGTGCACCGAGCCCTCCCGCCACCAGGACCACACCTCTTCGGTCACGAAGGGCAGGTGCGGGGCGAAGAGCCGCAACAGCGTGTCGAGCGCGAACGCGAGCGTGGCCCGCGCCGAAGCGGCACCCACATCGTCGAGCGGCCCGTAGGCCCGCTGCTTCACGAGCTCGATGTAGTCGTCGCAGTAGCCCCAGAAGAAGCGTTCCGTGCGTTCGAGTGCGCGCGCGTAGTCGTAGCGCTCGAACGCCTCGGTCGCCTCGTCGGCGAGGTCGGCGAGCCCCGCGAGCAGCGCGCGATCGAGCGGGGCGGCGATCGCGGCCGTGGTCGCCGGGGCCGGGGCCGCGATCGACGAGCCCGTCGGGGCGGTGGGCGGCGTCTCGCTGCCGATGACGCCGAGCGCGAACTTCGAGGCGTTCAGGACCTTGATCGCGAGCCGGCGGCCGATCTTCATCTGCCCCTCGTCGAACGCGGTGTCGGTGCCGGGCCGCCCGCTGGCCGCCCAGTAGCGCACCGCGTCCGACCCGTACTGCTCGAGCAGGTTGAGCGGGGTGACGACGTTGCCCTTCGACTTCGACATCTTCTTGCGGTCGGGGTCGAGCACCCAGCCCGAGATCGCGACGTCGCTCCAGGGCAGACCGCCGAACTCGGCGTGCGCCCGGACGACGGTCGAGAAGAGCCAGGTGCGGATGATCTCGTGCGCCTGCGGCCGCAGGTCCATGGGGTAGGTGCGCGCGAAGAGGTCGGGATCCTCCTCCCAGGCGCTCGCGATCTGGGGCGTGAGCGAAGAGGTCGCCCACGTGTCCATCACGTCCGGATCGGCCACGAATCCACCCGGAAGGCCGCGCTGCGCCTCGGAGTACCCCGCGGGGGCCTCGCTCTGGGGGTCCACGGGCAGCGCGTCCTCGGACGGGAGCAGCGGACGGTCGTAGTCGGGCTCCCCACGCTCGTCGAGCGGGTACCACACCGGGAACGGGACGCCGAAGAAGCGCTGGCGACTCACGAGCCAGTCGCCGTTGAGCCCCTCGACCCAGCTCTCGTAACGGGCACGCATGTACTCGGGATGCCACTGCAGCTCGCGGCCGCGGGCGAGCAGCGCGTCGCGGAGGACGGGATCGCGACCCCCGTTGCGGATGTACCACTGGCGGGTGGTGACGATCTCGAGGGGGCGGTCCCCCTTCTCGTAGTACTTCACCGCGTGGGTGATCTCACGGGGCTCGGCGAGGAGGTCGCCGCTCTCACGCAGGAGCTCGACGATGCGCCCCCGCGCCTGCTTCACGGTCTTGCCCGCGAGCTCGTCCCAGTGCTGTGCAGCACGGTGCGTCTCGAACGTGATCGGCGCCGCGCCGTGCAGGCGACCGTCCCATCCCACGATCGGGCGAGCCGGGAGGTCGAGCTCCCGCCACCAGATCACGTCGGTGAGGTCGCCGAAGGTGCAGATCATCGCGATGCCGCTGCCCTTCTCGGGATCGGCGAGATGGTGGGCGCGCACGGGTACCCGCACGCCGAAGAGCGGGGTGAGGACCTCGGCGTCGAACAGCGGCTGGTAGCGCACGTCGTCGGGGTGGGCGACGAGCGCGACGCAGGCCGGGATCAGCTCGGGCCGGGTGGTCTCGATCACCACGTCGCCCTCGCCGTCGACCCGGCCGAAGCGGATCGGGTGGTACGCGCCGGGAGTGTCCCGGTCCTCGAGCTCGGCCTGGGCGACCGCGGTGCGGAAGTCGACGTCCCACAGGGTGGGCGCCTCGGCCTGGTAGGCCTCACCCCGCGCGAGCATGCGCAGGAAGGCGCGCTGCGAGACCCGCTGGGCGAGCGGGCCGATGGTGGTGTAGGTCATCGACCAGTCCACCGAGAGCCCCAGATGGCGCCACAGCTCCTCGAACTTCTGCTCGTCCTCGGCGACGAGTCGGTCACAGAGCTCCACGAAGTTGCGCCGGGAGATCGCGACGGGCGGCTTCGGCGGCTGATCGGGCGGCTCGAGCTCCGGGTCGTAGGGCAGCGCGGGGTCGCAGCGAACCCCGAAGTAGTTCTGCACGCGACGCTCGGTGGGCAGGCCGTTGTCGTCCCAGCCCATCGGGTAGAAGACCTCGAAGCCGCGCATCCGCCGGTACCGAGCGACCGTGTCGGTGTGCGTGTAGCTGAACACGTGGCCGACGTGCAGCGAGCCCGAGACGGTCGGAGGCGGGGTGTCGATGGAGAACACGCGGCTGCGGGCCGCGCGGCGATCGAACCGGTAGCAGCCGTCGGCCTCCCAACGCGCCGCCCACTTGTCCTCCAAGCCCTCGAGCCCGGGCTTGTCCGGCACACGCGGTGTCGTCACGCCGGGCAATCTACTTTGAGCGCATGTCCCGCCCTTCCTCGAATGATCCCCTCCGTGGCCGGGTCGCGCTCGTCACGGGCGCGGCGAGCAACATCGGTCGCGCGTGCGCGATCGCGATGACCGATGCGGGCGGGCGCGTGCTCGCGACCGACATCGACTCCTCGGGCCTCGACGCGACCGCCGACCGCATTCGCGGCGCGCACGGTCCCGGTGCCGTGACCACGCACGTCGCCGATCTGCGGACGGCCGATGCCCCCGCGGCGATCGTCGACGCCGCGGCGAGGGCGTACGGCCGACTCGACATCGTGGTGCACGCCGCGGTCGATCACGGGCGCGCACGGATCGAGGATCTCACCGTCGAGCAGTGGATCGCGGCCGACGCGGTGAACTCCCGTGCGGCCGTGTTCCTCACCCGCGAGGCCGCTCCCCACCTCGTGGCCGGAGGTCACGGCGCGATCGTCCTCTTCTCCTCGGTCCAGGCTCGCCGGGGTGTCGTCGGGCAGGTGTGCTACGGGGCGACGAAGGGGGCGATCGAGGGGATCACCTTCCACCTCGCGGTCGAGCTCGCGGCGCGCGGCGTCCGCGTGAACGCGATCAGCCCGTGCTACGTGGCCCCGAACCCGCCGCCCGAGCACGTCGAGCTCGCGGCGTACCCCCTCGGGCGGTTCGGGCGACCCGAGGAGATCGCCGCGACGGTGGTGTTCCTCGCCTCCGACGCGTCGTCGTGGACCACCGGTGGGGTGTTCGAGGTCGGCGGCGGAGCGCACGTGGTCAATCCGGGCTTGGTGGCCCACGAGGTGGCCGGGCCGGCGCGGGCCACGTGGCGCCAGCGCGTCAGGCGGATCGGCGGTCGGATTCGACGGTGACGAGCGTGGGGTGCATCTTCTCGAGCACCACCCCGCGGTCGACCACGCAGCGCACCACGTCGGAGCGGCTCGGCAGGTCGTACATGACGTCGAGCAGGACCTCTTCGAGGATCGCTCGCAACCCGCGGGCGCCGGTGCCTCGCTCGAGCGCCGCGGTGGCCACGGCCTCGAGCGCGTCGTCGGTGAACACCAGGTCGACGTCGTCGAAGTGGAAGAACTTCTGGTACTGGCGCAGCAGCGCGTTCTTGGGCTCGACGAGGATACGCATCAGCGCCGCGTGATCGAGGTTGTGCACCGCGCCGACGACGGGGAGCCGGCCGACGAACTCGGGGATCAGACCGAACTTCAACAGGTCCTCGGGCAGCACGGACCCCAGCAAGCGGCCGAGGTCCTTGTCCTCCGAGCGCCGGATGTCGGCGCCGAAGCCGATGCCGCGGTTGCCGATCCGGCTCTCGATGAGACCGTCGAGCCCCGCGAACGCACCGCCGCAGATGAACAGGATGTTCGTGGTGTCGATCTGGATGAACTCCTGGTGCGGGTGCTTGCGCCCGCCCTGGGGAGGCACCGATGCGGTCGTGCCCTCGAGGATCTTCAGCAGCGCCTGCTGCACGCCCTCACCGGACACGTCACGCGTGATCGACGGGTTCTCGGCCTTGCGGGCGATCTTGTCGATCTCGTCGATGTAGATGATCCCGGTCTCGGCCTTCTTCACGTCGTAGTCGGCGGCCTGGATGAGCTTCAGCAGGATGTTCTCGACGTCCTCGCCGACGTACCCCGCCTCGGTGAGCGCGGTGGCGTCGGCGATCGCGAACGGCACCTTGAGCAGGCGGGCGAGCGTCTGGGCGAGCAGCGTCTTGCCGCACCCGGTCGGTCCGATGAGCAGGATGTTGGACTTCGCGAGCTCGACGTCGGGGTCACCGTACGCCCCTGCCTGCACGCGCTTGTAGTGGTTGTAGACGGCGACCGAGAGGATCTTCTTCGCCTGCTCCTGCCCGATGACGTAGTCGTTCAGGTAGTCGTAGATCTCGCGCGGCTTCGGCAGCTCGTCGAAGCGCACCTCCGACGACTGGGCGAGCTCCTCCTCGATGATCTCGTTGCAGAGGTCGATGCACTCGTCGCAGATGTAGACGCCGGGACCCGCGATCAGCTTCTTGACCTGCTTCTGGCTCTTCCCGCAGAACGAGCACTTCAGCAGGTCGGCTCCGTCACCGAACTTGGCCACGACCCACGCCCCCTTCGACGTTGCGTACGTGCCGCTCGCTCAGCTCACCCCGGCCGCGACGCCGACCGAGGCGAGCTCCCGATTCGTGAGGATGTCGTCGACGATCCCGTACTCCTTCGCCTCCGGCGCGCTCATGATGAAGTCGCGGTCGGTGTCGGAGGAGATCTTCTCCACGGCCTGGCCCGTGTGGTGGGCGAGGATGGTGTCGAGGAGCTCACGCATGCGCATGATCTCCTTGGCCTGGATCTCGATGTCGACCGCCTGGCCCGACGCCCCGCCGTGGGGCTGGTGGATCAGGATGCGGGCGTGGGGCAGCGCGTAGCGCTTGCCTGGTGTCCCGGAGGCGAGGAGCACGGCCGCGGCCGATGCCGCCTGGCCGATGCAGATGGTCGACACGTCCGGCTTGATGTACTGCATCGTGTCGTAGATGGCGAACAGGCCCGTGATCTCGCCACCCGGCGAGTTGATGTAGATCGAGATGTCCTTGTCCGGGTCCTCGCTCTCGAGGTGCAACAGCTGGGCCATCATCAGGTTGGCCACGGTGTCGTCGATCGGCGTGCCCAGGAAGATGATCCGCTCCTTGAGCAGCCGCGAGTAGATGTCGAACGCACGCTCGCCCCGGTTGGTCTGCTCGATGACCGTGGGGACGAGGTAACTGCGGATGGGCTCGGTCACTCCTGGGGCTCCTCGACATCGGGGGTGGGTTCGGCCTCGGTGGGCTGGGCGTCGCGTGCGTCGGTGTCGGTTGCGTCGGCGTCGCGGGCCTCGCCCTCGGGGAGGGTGAGATCGACCGGGTTCCCCTCCTCGTCGACGACCTCGGCGTGGTCGATGAGGAACCGCAGGGCCTTGCCCCGGGCGAGATCCGAGCGTAGTGCGTCGATCGCGCCGCGACGCTCGAGATCCCGGCGGACCCGCTCGGGCTTCTGCTCGAGCCTCGCCGCCAAGCGCTCGACCTCGGCCGTGACGTCGGCGTCGTCGGCGACGATCGCTTCCTGCGCGACGACCGCGCGGAGGGCGAGATCGGCGCGCACGGCATCGGTCGCGCCCTCACGGACCAACGCCACGAAGGTCTCCTGGTCCTGGCCCATCGCCGCGAGGTACTGCGGGATCGTGAGGCCCTGCGCCTCGAGCCGGTGGAGCAGGTCGTGGAGCCGGCTCTCGGTCTCGGACGCGACGAGCGCGTCGGGCACCTCGATCTCGACGAGCGCCGCCGCCGCTTCCAAGACCTTGTCGCGCACCAGCGCCTGGGCCCGCACCTTGGCGACCAGGCTCAGCCGGGTGGCGATGTCGTCACGGAGGGCGTCGACGGTCTCGAACTCGCTCACCTCGGACGCCCAGTCGTCGTCGACGGTGGGGAGGACCTTGCGCTTGGCCTCCTTGACGATGACCTGGAACGTGACCGTCGCACCGGCCCGGTCACCGAAGCGCTCCGGGAGCGTCGCGTCGAACCGCAGGATCGCTCCGGGGTTGGTGCCGCGCAGCTGCGTGTCGAGCTCCTCCACGAGCATCCCCGACCCCACCTCGTAGAGGAAGTCGGTGGCGCTGAGCGCGTCGATCACCTCGTCGCCGACCGACGTCTTGATGTCGATGAGACCGAAGCCGCCGTCGACGAGGGGGTCGTCGGAGTCCGCGAGCTCGGCGAAGCGCTCGCGGAGCGCGTCGAGCTGGGCGTCGATGGCGCCCTCCGGAACGTCGGGACTCGGGATCTCGACGCGCAGGCCCGCGTACCCGTGGAGCGTGACGACCGGACGGATCTCGACGACCGCGTCGAACACCACGTCACCCTCGTCGGCACCGGCGGTGATGTCGATCTCGGGCATCGCGATGGCGTCGACGGACTCGGCGAGGATCGCCTGCTCGTAGTACTCGGGGAGCGCGTCACGCAGTGCCTGCTCGCGGGCGTACTCGGTGCCGAACCGGGCCTCGAGCAGCCGCCGAGGCGCCTTGCCGGGCCGGAACCCGGGGATCTTGACCTCGCCCGCGAGCTTGCGGAAGGCGGAGTCGACGGCCTTCTCGAACTCGGCCGACGGGACGGTGACACTGACCCGGACCTTGTTGCCGGGAAGCGGTTCGACCGAGGTGGTGAGCGAGGCCATGGGGGATGGCAGTGTAGTGGTGGCCCTCGGCGCTCCCGGCCACCGACGCCGGACCCGCATGACCGCAGCGACCCGCAGGCTCAGGGATCGGAGCCCGGCGCGCTGAGCTGGGCCCGCAGCGCGGCGACCTCGGACCGCAGCGCGTGCAGCTCGGCGAGGATCTCGGAAGTCCCCGGAGACGTGTCGCCCGACGACACCGGACCGGGTTGGCCCGCAGAGCGATCCGGAGCCGCGCCCGGTGAGGGATCCGGGCCCTGGTCCGAAGCCTCCGCCTCGGCGACGTCCTCGAGGCGGAACAGCGACGCCAGCGACGCAGCCACGGTCCCGAGGAGGGCGACACCGCTGAGCATGAGCACCGCTGCGGTGATCCGCCCCAGCTCGGTCTCCGGAACGATGTCGCCGTACCCCACGGTGGTGATCGTGACCACGGCCCACCACAGGGAGTCGCCGTAGGTCTCGAACCCGTGCTTGTGGTCCTCGGCGCGCTCGACGATCCCTGCACAGACGAGCATGACGATGCCGACGTAGAGGAAGGGACGCCCGAGTCGTGTGACGGTCCGCTGGATCGCCGGAGCCTTGAGCCCGACCATGAGCACCCGCGCGACACGGGCGAAGCGCAACACGATGACGAACTGCCCCGCGCTCACACCCGGGAGCAGGAACCAGGGTGACGTGAGCACGACGACCGCGAGGTCGAACATCCCGAACCCGGTCCGCAAGTAGCCACGACGCAAGCGGAGGTGGACGGCCAGGTCCACCACGAAGACGACCCAGCAGACGATCGAGACCAGGTTGCCGAGCGCGCCGTACTGCGTCCCCGTGCTCACCCCCACGAGCGGGACGATCGCCGCGGCGACGATCGCCGGACGGCTCCGGCGCTCCCACGCGTCGAGACGCTCCGCGGCCGTCGGTGCGGCGGAGCCGAGCGCCAACGCATCGGACCCGCCGGCCTTCATCGCCCGATCATGGCAAGCGTCTCATCCCGCGGCGCGGATCTCGACTCCCTCGCGGCTGCAACCTCCGACTCGAGGCACCGCTCCGGTCACCTTCCGTCGGTCGAGGAGCATCGCAGGGCAAGCCGAGGGCGCCCACGAAGTCGAGGAACGCATACGAGAGGTCGACGTCGTCGCTCAGCAGGAGCCCGCCATCGGTGAGACGAGGCCAGAGCGCCGACGAGTGGACCTCCGCACCCGACGAACGGCCCACCGCGGAAAAGCCTGCGCCCCCGGCATGCCCGGCTGCTCCCCGACCCTGCGGGACCACCGACGCCGATCCTCCAACCGGGCCCACTCGGGGCGCCGAGGTCACCGCTGAGCGGGCACGCCGATCCCGGTTACGGTACCGGGTCGTGACCCGCTGCCCGAGCGGCCCCTCACCCACCTGACGCCGCGACGTGGACGGCATCCCCGCCGCGGGCTCGTACGCGATCATCGCCGCCGCCGCGGTCCTCGCGCCGATCCTCGCCGACCTCGTCCGACGACCACGGATCCCCGGCGTGCTCTTCGAGCTCCTGCTCGGGATCGCGATCGGACCCCAGGTTCTCGGGTGGGCGGAGCTCACGCCGCTCGTCGACGGCCTCGCGCACATCGGGATCGCGTTCTTGTTCCTCGTCGCGGGCTTCGAGATCGACTTCACCCGACTGCGGGGGGTTCCCGCACGCCTCGCGATCACCGGATGGTCGTGCTCGCTGGCGCTCGGCCTCGTGGTGGGCGGCGTGCTGGTCGCGGTGGGCTTCGCGCTCTCGGGTCTGCTGATCGGCCTCGTGCTCACCACCACCGCGGTCGGCACGCTGCTCCCGATCCTGCGCGACCGGGGAACGCTGGCCACACCGTTCGGCGGCCACGTGCTCGCGGCCGGCGCCGTCGGCGAGTTCGCCCCGATCATCGCCATCACGTTGCTGCTGTCCGGGACCAACCCGGTGCACGAGGCCGGGCTGCTCGTCGCCTTCGTCGTCGTGGCGGTCGTGGCGGCCTGGGCCGCGTCCCGCCCCCAACCACCGTCGGTGGTCGCCACGCTGCACCGCCACGTCCGGACGAGCTCGCAGCTCCCCATCCGGATCGCGGTCCTCGCGCTCGCGGGGATGGTGCTGCTCGCGAGCGAGCTCGGCCTCGACACGCTGCTCGGCGCGTTCGCCGCGGGCATCGTGTTGCGCCTCGCCTTCTCCGAGACCCAGCGCGAGGAGCTCGAGCCCCGCTTGAGCGGGCTCGGGTTCGGGTTCCTCATCCCCGTGTTCTTCATCGCGAGCGGGATGCGCTTCGACGTCGACGCGCTCACGAGCGACCACACCATCGTCCTGCGCCTCGCGCTCTTCTTCACCCTGTTCCTGGTGGTGCGCGGGCTCCCCGCGCTCCAGATCAACCGGAACCTGCTCACGGCGCCGGCCCGAGCGGCGCTCGCCGTCCTCCAGGCCACCGCACTGCCGCTCGTCGTGGTCATCACCGAGATCGGCCTCTCCACCGGGCACATGAAGCCCGCGAACGCCACCGCACTCGTGGGCGCCGCGATGCTGTCGGTCCTCGTCTTCCCGATCGCCGGCTACGCGTTCGCCGCGCGCGCCCGTGACGACGAGGCACTCGAGGCGATCCCCGACGGGTCGTCCGAGGCCTCCGACCTCGATCCCTTCGAAGGTCTGTGAGCACGCCCGGCAGGGTCACCCCCGTCCTCCTCGCGGTCGACGACGACGAGGGGTCGCGCGCGCATCTCGTGCGCGAGCTGCGGCGCTACGAGCTCGACTACGACGTCGTGGTCACGGATTCGGCCCGGGACGCAATGGCCCAGCTCGACGCGTTCGCCGCCGAGGGACGCCCGGTGGCGATCGTGCTCGCCGACCAGTGGATGCCGGAACGCACCGGCGCCGAGCTGCTCACGCTCAGTCGCGAGCTGCATCCGCGGGCGAAGCGCGGGCTGCTCGTGGACTTCGGAGCATGGGGCGATCCACCCACCGCCGCCGCCATCCGCCACGCGATGGCGGTGGGCGACATCGACTACTACGTCCTGAAGCCGTGGCGCGCCCACGACGAGCTCTTCCACCGCACGATCAGCGAGTTCTTCTACGAATGGTCACGCGCGGAAGCCCGCGAGACGCGCGAGATCGTCCTCGTGGCCCCGCCCTACGCGCCGCGCGGCTACGAGCTGCGCAACCTGCTCGTGCGCAACGGGCTCCCCCACGTCTACGCAGCCGCCGACTCCGCCGAAGGTCGCGAGCTGCTCGAGAGGGTCGGCCATCCGGGATCCGCCTCGCCCGTGGTGATCCTCCACGACGGACGGGTGCTCGTCGACCCGAGCAACGCCGCGCTGGCCGCGGCCTACGGCGTCACCACCGCGCTCGACGAGCACCGCGACTACGACGTCGTGATCGTGGGCGCCGGTCCCGCCGGTCTCTCGGCCGCCGTGTACGCCGCTGCCGAGGGACTCGACGCGCTCGTGATCGAGAGCGAGGCCATCGGTGGTCAGGCCGGCACGAGCTCCCGCATCCGGAACTACCTCGGCTTCTCCCGCGGCGTGAGCGGAGCCGAGCTCGCGCAGCGCGCCTACCAGCAGGCCTGGGTCTTCGGGGCGAACTTCCTGCTCATGCAAGCGGTGGTCGGGCTGCGCCCCGAGCCCGACCGGCACGTGCTGACGGTGGCGGACGGCACCGAGGTGACCGGGCGCGCCGTCGTGCTCGCCACCGGGGTCGAGTACCGCCGCCTCGGGGTGCCCGAGATCGAGGCGCTCACGGGTGCGGGCGTCTACTACGGGTCGTCGGTCGGTGAGGCCCAGGCGTGCACCGGTCGCCACGTGTACGTGGTGGGGGGAGGCAACTCGGCCGGGCAGGCCGCCCTGCACCTCGCGAAGCACGCCGCCCAGGTGAGCATCCTCGTGCGGGGCGAGTCGCTGGCCCCCTCGATGTCGCAGTACCTGCGCGACGAGATCGACGCGGCGGCGCACGTCGACGTGCAGTTCACCACCGAGGTCGCGGGCGGCGGGGGCCGGGGGCGGCTCGAGCATCTCGTGCTGCGCGACCTGCGCGACGGGACCACGCGGACGGTGAGCACCGAGGCGCTGTTCCTGCTCATCGGCGCGCGCCCCCACACCGACTGGCTGCCCCCGGAGATCGCTCGCGACCCTTCCGGGTACGTGTGCACGGGCACCACCCTCGTCGCCGGCGCTGACGACCCCCTCGATCGGGATTCGGGCGTGTGGTCGCTGGCACGCCCGCGCTTCGCGTTCGAGACGACCGTCCCCGGCGTCTTCGCGGTGGGTGACGCACGCGCCCGCTCGGTGAAGCGCGTGGCGTCCGCAGTCGGCGAGGGGTCCGTCGTCATCCAGCAGGTGGGTGAGCACCTGGCGGACTGACGCCGGACGCGCGCCTACAGCGAACGGTCGGTCGAGGTTCCCGACTTGTCGGCGAACACGACGTTCACCCGGGTGAAGCCGAGCTTGCCCAGCAGACCCTCGAGCATCTCGGCGGTGTTCTGCTCGGCGCGGGCCCGGAGCTCGCTCGACTGCGCCGCCCGTGCCATCCGGCGTTGCGCGGCGAGGTACAGGGTCCGTTCGCTCGTCGGGTTGTCCTCGAACACACCGCTGATGCGGTTCACCAGGCCTCGGTCGCGGTTCGCGACGTGGCTGCGGGCCGGGTCCACCACGGGCTTCTCGAGCGCCGGCGCGGGCAGCCTCACGGTCACCACGCCGTCGTCACCGACGGTCACGGCGTCGCGCGTGATCCCGCCGAAGTCGACCGTGGCGTCGACCGATCCGACGCCGATGAAGATCGTCCGCTCGCCCACGAGGAACGACGGGACGAGGCCGACATCGTCCTCGATGTCGATCGTCGCCTCGAACTCCCCGGTCGCGGCCTTGTACCGGGAGACGTCGCGCAGCTCGCGCAGGACCACCGGCGCGGAACGGTCCACGCGCGTGGTGCCGAAGAAGCTGATGTCGAACCCGCCGATCGCGTTCGCGAGCAGGATCACCGCCACGGCGATGGCCCCGAGGCCGGCCACCGTCCCGAGCGACCGCACCTTCGTGGACCCGGTCTCCGACCGGAGCGTGCTGTGGTACCGGCGGGCGACGTGTGCTCTGGCCATGACTCTCCCTCTCCCCCGGGGGACACGTGGGTGTCGAGGGTCAACGACCGGCGTCCGGGTCGGGTTCCCGATCGCTAGCGCAGCGCGGCGATCACGTCGTCGGCGTAGGCGCGCACCATCGTGAGCACGGCCTCGGGGGTGGCGCCGGAGGCGGTGATCTGCTGCCAGCCCACCCCGAGGTCGGCCTGGGCCCGGATCCCCGCCCGATGACGTTCGGCGTCCCAATCGGACGAGCCGGGCAACGCGGGCTCCATCGGCATGAACATGACGTCGGGGTGGTCGGTGCGGCCGACGGTGACGCAGCGCGCTCGCAGGTCGGCCAGCAGGGTCGCCAGGTCGTCGAGGCTGTCGAGCACCGGGCTGCGGCGGGTGGCGGCGAACTCCGCCGGGTTCCACATCGGCATCCAGCCCTGGGCCACCGTCGCCACCCGCTCGCGGGTGAGCCGCGCGTTGCCCCCGATCCAGATCGGCAAGGGGTCCTGCACCGGGGTGGGCTGCGCGGTGTTGCCCTTCACCGAGAAGTGCCGGCCCTCGTGCACCACGCTCTGGCCGGTCCACGCGAGTCGACAGACGGAGATCGCCTCGTCGAAGAGGTCGTTGCGCTCGTCGAAGTCCACGCCGAGCGCGAAGAACTCCGGCTTGAGGTAGCCCGTCCCCACGCCCAGGATCACCCGGCCGCCCGACACCCGGTCGAGGGAGGCGACCGACTTGGCGAGCAGGAACGGGTTGCGGTACGGGAGCACGGTGAGGTTGGTGAGCAGGCGCACGCGCGTCGTCGCCGCGGCGGCGAAGGCCAGCGCCACGAACGGGTCGAGCGCGTGGTGGCCGCCCGCCGCGAGCCACCGGTCGCCGGGCATGGGGTGCTCGGTGACGTTCACCGAGTCGTAGCCGTGCTCTTCGGCGACGCGGGCGAACTCGGTGAGGAAGTCGGGCCTCGTGAACGCATCGTCGGCCGGTTGGTGCAGCAACGGGTATCCGAGTGAGAACCGCATCGGTGGATCCTCGCACGGTTCGGCGATGCCGGGCGGCACTCCGGCGGCGCGTTCGGCGGCAGGCTCCTCGGCGCGCCGGGCGGCATCCGCTCGGTCATCGTCCTAGAGTTCGGCCATGGCCAACGCCACCGCGAAGCAGGTGAGCGACTTCATCGCGCCGTTCCGGGTCACGCCGGGTGCCAAGGTGGAGCTCGCCCGCGACTTCGATCCCGCCCACAAGGACGGGCTGGTCGAGAAGGAGCGCAGCGACGAGCTGCTCAAGACGGGTGTCGCCCTCCTCGCCGAGTACCAGGAGCGCCTCGCCGCCCAGAACACCTACGGCCTGCTCGTCGTGCTCCAAGCCCTCGACGCGGCGGGCAAGGACGGCACCATCCGTCACGTCATGAGCGGAGTGAACCCCCAGGGCGTAGTGGTCCACAGCTTCAAGGCACCGTCCCACGAAGAGCTCGACCACGACTACCTCTGGCGGTGTGCGACGCGCCTCCCCGCCCGCGGACAGATCGGCATCTTCAACCGGTCGTACTACGAGGAGGTGCTCGTGGTGCGCGTGCACCCCGAGCTGCTCGAGCGCCAGCAGCTCCCCCCGGAGGCTCGCGCGGGCAACGTCTGGAAGCGCCGGTACCGCGACATCAACCACTGGGAGCGCTTCCTCGTCGACAACGGCTTCCGGATCGTGAAGCTGTTCCTCAACATGTCGAAGGGCGAACAGCGCAAGCGGTTCCTCAGTCGCATCAACGAGCCCGACAAGAACTGGAAGTTCTCGGCCGCCGACGTGCACGAGCGGGAGTTCTGGGACGACTACCAGGTCGCCTACTCCGAGATGCTGTCGCACACGAGCACCGAGTGGGCGCCCTGGTACGTCATCCCCGCCGACCGCAAGTGGTTCGCGCGCGTCGCGGCCGCGGCCGTGATCGCCGATGCGCTCATCGCCATCGACCCGCAGTTCCCGTCGGTCGACCCCGCCGCCCGCGAGGAGCTCACCGCCGCGAAGGCCGCCTTGGAGAGAGAGGGGTCGTCGTGACCACCGCCATGTCCACCGACCCGACCGCCGGGACCCCGGTCGCGCCGATCGTCCACCTCGACGTCGACGAACGCCTCGCCCGTGGCCGCGCCGCTCGCAAGAACGCGGCGCGCCGGGAGCACGCCCGATGGGACCCGCCGGGTGACCGATCCGATCCGGTCGCGCTCATCGCCGGGCAGGAGCTCAGCCGCCTGCCCGAGCTCCTCCCCCTCCGCCACGAGCGGATGCTCGCCTCCCCCTTCGCCTTCTACCGTGGCGCGGCGGTCATCA
>BTUT01000011.1:0-16446 GCA_045862935.1 Acidimicrobiia bacterium | reverse complement strand
GGGGGGTTTGGTGCTGTTCCGCCGTATGCCGGCTGCGGGGTCCTGGGTGGCCGCTCGCCACGCCACCCACGCGTTGAGCACCTTCTTCGAGAACAGGTAGTTGGTCGCGATCGCCTCGGGGTTGGCTTCGAGCCACGCCTTGCCGGCATCGAAGTCGGGGGTCTGCACGAGCGGGAGCAGCTCACCGAGCTCCATCTGCCAGCCGATCCCGCCGATCGAGGCCACGCACGCGACCGCCGACCCCTCGGGCATGACTGGCACGAGCGACTCGATCAGGTGGCGGGCGCCGACGAAGTTGACCAGCAGCACGTCGACGTCGGAGAACGGCGGCCCCGGGACTCCCGCGACGCTGCACACCGCATGCACCGGACCTTCGACGGCGGCGACGGCGGCGTCGATCGACGCCTTGTCCCGCAGATCGAGGTGCAGCTTCGTCGCGAGCGGCGCCCCGATGGGCGCGACGTCGAGCCCGATCACCTCGGCATCCAGGTCGACGAGCGCACGCGCGACCGCCTCCCCCATCCCCGACGCCGCGCCGGTGACGACCACCCGCTTGCCCGCGTACCCCAGCACGTCCGTGATCATGGTGCCTCCCTCCCGGTCAGGCGCGTGAGCCTATGACAGTCCACTGTCAGAGTCAACGCGTCGCGACCGGTCGGACGTGCCAGGATGAGCACCGATGAGCACGGATCGATCGCCCTGGGTCGCGCACACGGCCCGGACCCGCCAGGCGTTGGTCGACGCCGCCCTCGCGCTCTTCGCCGAGCGCGGCTACGACGCAACGACGACCGGGGCCATCGCCGAGGCGGCCGGCGTCTCGCCGCGGACCTTCTTCCGGTACTTCCCCACCAAGGAGTCGGTGCTCTTCTTCGGCGAGTACGAGTTCATCCGGTCGTTCGCCGGCGTCTACCAGAGCCAGCCACCGAGCGTTGCCGAGTTGGCCGCGATGCGGGATTCCTTCGCTCTCCTGGCCCCGGGAGCCGCCCGCCTGCGGAAGCGGATCGAGCTCTACCAGAAGGCGGTCGCGTCGTCGATCGTCCTGCGCGGGCGCGAACAAGCCAACCGCGAGGACCACGCCGCCACGGTCGCCGCCGCCATCGCCGCGCGCCGCGGACTGACGCACCCCGACGCCGAGTGCGATCTCCTCGCGGCCGTCGCCGTGCTCGTGCTCCAACGCGCGATCGACCGGTGGCTCGCCGGCCCGGCCCGGGGCGATCTGGCTGTCGCCATCACCAACGAGTTCACGCGGCTCGTCGACGCGATCGGCGGCGCCGCTCCCGGTTGACCTCTGACAGTCGACTGCCATAGCGTGCGCGTCCCGACGATCCGAATGCGTCAACCAGCCCAGGAGTGCGCCGTGGCCGACCCCAACCTGTTCCTCGTGCTCTCCAACCCCGTGACCGGCCGCGAGGCCGAGTTCAACGCGTGGTACGACGCCGTCCACGTGCCCGAGGTGCTCGCGGTGCCCGGGGTGGTCGCCGCCCGGCGTTACGAGGTTGCACCGATGGAGACCCCCGAGCTCGAAGGAGCTCCGTCACCCGAGCCCCCCGCCCACGGCTACCTGGCGGTCTACGAGCTCGACCGCGACGCGAACGCGGTGATGGCCGACTTCCTCGAGCGGATCATGTCGGGCGCGATGAACCTCAGCGAGGACCTCGACCTCGCCCGCGTCGCGATGTCGGTGTGGCGGCCCATCGGCGACCGCCGGCTCGCGCCCGCCGACTGACTCCCGGGTACCGGCGCGCCGGACCGGATCAGGAGCCGAACCGGGCAGAACGCTCGACGTAGAGGTGGGCCCGCTCGCCGCGCAGCTCGGCGGTGGCGAAGTTGATGGCATACACGTAGCCCGGCTTCGAGAGGTCGACCCCATACGGCATGCCGGTCGACATCATCGTCCAGATGGAGGTGGTCGTGGTGGCCTCGACGACGACCTCCGTGCCGGCGTCGTCGAGCACGAAGTGCAGCGGCTCGCCGTCCTTGCGCAGCTCGTCGAGGCCGGGCACATCGGCGACGACCACGTGGCGCAACGTGCCGTGCTCGACGATGTAGCCGCCTTCGAGGGTGATGTCGCCGTTGGGGGCGAGATAGCGCGACAGACCGACGCCCACCTGCTGGACGGGGAACCAGGCGCCCATGATGACGTGGCCGCCCCAGGTCTCGCCGACGCCGGTGCCGCGTGGGCCCCGCGAGTGGTCGCGCCAGCCGGTGCCGTCGAAGGCAACCTCGCCGGCGGGTGTGGTGACCGTGCCGCGGGCGACGCACAGCTGCTCGTAGTGGTCGTGGGCCCAGTCCTGCGACTCCATGCTGCCCTTGCCGGTTGCCTGTCGCGCCGCCGCGCGAGCGTCCCACGGGGGTGTCACCAGCTCGACGTCGAGCTCCAACGTGACCCGGTGCTTGGGCCCGTCGGCGACGATGCTCGTGCGCAGCGTCTCGTATGGCGTGAGCAGCGCGAAGCCGTCGAAGCTCACCTGCCAGCGCTTGAAGGGCTCGCGTTGGCGAGCGGAGAGATTGGCACCTCCCGGCCGGCGCTCGGGCGCGGTGCGGTGGTAGGCCCACATGCTCAGCACGCCGTGCTCACTCGGCAGCGTGATGAGGACACGGTCCTCCCACAGCGTCCAGTCGTCGGGTGACGTGCCGAGATGGAGCCACATGCCGATGTCGTTGCCGCCGTCGTAGAGCGAGAACAACAGGTTCTCGGTCCAGGAGGCGACGTCGGGCGGCTCGGTGACGACCTGGTCGGCTTCCGGGGGAAGCTCAGCGTTGGACACGGCACTCCGATCGTGGGTCGTGGCCCCGCAGGCCGGTCACAGGTCGTAGTCGATGCCCGGCCAGGGCTGGCTGAGGGGCCGGGCATGGGGGAGGCCGAGCATCGAGGCCAGGTACTGCATGCCGCCGTTGTTGTTCGCCAGCTCGTCTGCGTATTCGGGCGGTATGGCCCCGGCACTGTCGAGCAGGAAGCCGAGGCGCACGAGGATGACCGACATCCGGTAGGCGCTGAAGACGAGGTACCACCACAGGTCGGGCACGTCGCGGCCGGTGTGCTGCTGCCAGAGCCTGACCGTGTCGCCGGGACTGCCGATTCCGGGCAGGCGCTCGACCCCCGCGGACGCGGTCTGGAGCAGATCCATGATCGTCCACCAGGCGAGGTCGCACTGGGCGCCGGCCAGCGACACCATGTCCCAGTCGAGGATGGCCACCACCTTCCCGTCGCGGAACATCATGTTGCCGAGGCGCGAGTCCCCCCACGACAGCTCGGTCGGGCGGTGGTCGGGGAGGTTGTCGACCAGCCAGCGGCGTCCTCCCTCGATCACCGGTTCGTGCCGGTCGGCCAGGGCCCAGCGCTCGTAGTCGAACCAGTGGGCCGACTCCTGCTCGAGCCCGGTCGGGCCGAGACGGGGACGCTGCAGGAACGGGAAGCGACTCGGCTCGACCTCGTGGAGCCGGGCGAGCACGGCCACCGCCTCGCGCCACATGTGGTCGCGCTCGGCGGTCGAGAGGCCGGCCACCCAACCATCGGAGTGGAACGGGGGGGTGTCAGGCGGTACTCGACCGTCGATCCGCTCCATCACGAAGAACGGCGCACCGAGCAGCGATGCGTCGGCCTCGTAGCCGGCGACGGCCGGCACGGGCACACCCGGGACGTTCGCGAGCGCTTGGTACATCCCGGAGTGCACCGACAGATCGACGTCCTTGTAGAGGAACTCGCCGGGAGCCACCCGCACGACGTAGCCCTGTTCGCGCTCGCCGCCACCGAGCCGGGCAGTGCACAGGATCGTCTCGTTCGCGACTCCGGTCGCCTCTGGTGTCTCGACTCCGGTGATGGTGAGGTCGTCCACACCGGGGAGCGACGCGCGCAGCCACTGTTCGAGAACGGCGCGAATGCGGTCGGGCTCGCGGCGCGTGGCGCGGGTTGGCACCCCCGTGGCTCCGATGCCGGACGGCTCGCCCGCGGCGTCGTCGGTCATGGCATCAGCTCCCGAGGTTGGACGCGTCGACCCCGGCGGGGAAGGCGCCGTACAAGCGGGGCAGCGCATCGACGAGCTCGTCGGCCTGGAGCCGTGCGCCGTCACGACTCGCGTAGGTCGCCTGCGACGTCCACCCCTCCATCCGGTGCAGCACCCGTCCCTCGACCCGGAGCACCTGGCCGCTGAGCCATCCGGAAGCGTCGGAGGCGAGGTAGCAGACCAGGCCGGACGGGTTGGCCGGGTCGAGCGGGTCGAACCCTTCGGCCGGAGCACGCTCGGCGCCGATGGAGTCGACCATGCGCGTCGCCGCCACCGGGGAGATCGCGTTCGCGGTGACTCCGTAGCGGCGCATCTCGAGCGCAGTCACCAGGGTGAGCCCGACGATGCCGGCCTTCGCCGCCGCGTAGGACGCCTGCCCGATGTTGCCCCGCAGCCCTGCGCCCGACGTGGTGTTGATGATCCGGGCGACGTTCGCGCCGCCGGCCTTCGCCACGCTCCGCCAGTGGTCGCTCGCGTGCTTCGTCATGTTGAACGTGCCTTTGAGGTGCACGGCGATCACTGCGTCGAAGTCGTCCTCGGTCATCGAGGTGATCATCCGGTCGCGCAGGATCCCCGCGTTGTTCACGACCACGTCGAGACGCCCGAAGGTCGCGACCGCCCGCTCGACGATGCCGCGAGCGTCATCGAACCCGGCGACCGAGTCGTAGCTGGCGATCGCGTCGCCGCCCGCCGCGACGATCTCCGCGACGACCTCGTCGGCCGGGCGCTCGGTCGTGTCCTCTCCCCGAACCCCCACGCCGGGATCGTTCACCAGCACCTGCGCACCGTGGGCCGCGAGCTCGAGCGCGTGCGCGCGGCCGAGACCCCGGCCCGCGCCGGTGACGATCGCCACCCGTCCGTCCAGCATCCCCACGGCGCCCCTCCTCGACTCACGGGAAAAGTTGACAGTAACGTCAAGCGATGAGCCTCCGCACATCCCTCGACGACGGCGTCCTCCGCCTCACGCTCGACCGGCCCGACCGCTACAACGCGATCGACCCCGACCTGCGGGAGGCGCTGATCGACGCCTTCGACACCGCGTCCGACCGCGGGGCCCGGGCCGTCCTCGTCCACGGCGAGGGGAAGGGCTTCTGCGCGGGCGCGGACCTCCAGTCCGATGCCGCGGCGCTCATGGGCGTCGACGTCGAGCGACTCATGCAGGGCTCGACCTACCGCCTCGTTCGGTCCGTGCTCCACTGTCGCGTGCCCGTGGTCGCCGCCGTGCACGGCGCCGCCGCGGGCATCGGGCTCACCCTCGCGCTCGGCGCCGACGTCTGCGTGGCTGCCGACGACGCCCGGTTCATCGGCTCCTTCGTGCAGCGGGCGCTGGTCCCCGACGGTGCCGTGGCCCGCTTGCTGCCCCGCATCATCGGCTACGCGCGCGCACGGGAGTTCCTGCTCCTGGGCCAGACGATCGACGCGCCGGAAGCCGTCGCCCTGAGGATGATCGCCCGCACCGTCCCGGCCGACGAGCTGCTCGCGGCGGCGCTCGCCACTGCCCGAGAGTTCGCGGTGCTGCCCACGGCGACCCTCGCGCTGACCAAGCAGCTGCTCAACCGGTCGTTCGAGCTCGACCTCGAGTCGTTCCTGTTCGAGGAGCGAGCCCTCCAGGCGCTGGTGAGCACGACCGCCGACAAGGCCGAAGGTGTCGCCGCGTTCCGGGAGAAGCGGGACCCGAGCTACGAAGGACGCTGAGCCACCGACTCGTTCGGCAGCGCCCGCCGCAGAAGCTTGCCGGAGGCCGTCCGCGGGAGCGCGTCGACGAACGTCCACGTACGCGGGATCTTGAACGGCGCGAGCCGCTCACGACACCACGCCGTGAGCTCCTCGGCATTCGGCGGCGCACCACCCGGCCCCACCACCGCAGCGGCGACCTCCTGACCCAACCGCCGGTCGGGCACCCCGTAGACGGCTGCCTCGACGACCCCCGGGTGCGCTTCGAGCACCCGTTCCACCTCGAGGGGGTAGACGTTCTCGCCGCCGCGGATGAGCATGTCGCCGAGCCTCCCCACGAGGTACAGGTACCCCTCCGCGTCGATGCGGCCCAGGTCCCCCGTGGCCAGCCAGCCGTCGGCGCCGCGCGTGAAGAGGTGGGCCGCCCGTGCACGTACCTCACCCACGTCAGGGTCGTCGGGCGCGGCGTCGAGGTCCAGCGCGAGGTCCAGGTTGGAGACGGCACGGCCGGCCGATGCCAGCAGGTGGGGATCCCCGCCCAACGCGCGGAGGTGATCCTCGTGGGTGAGTGCCGTGAGTGGGCTGCCCTCGGTCTGCCCGAAGATCTGCACGAAGCGCGTCGCCGGCAGCGCCGCGAGTGCCGCTCGGAGCGTGTCGGGGTGGATCGGTGACGCGCCGTACTGCAGCAACCGCAGCGTCGGGATCGCGAGCGCGTCGGCGCGCAGCAGCATCTCGATCTGGGAAGGCACCGCGAGCGCATGGGTGGGCCGCCGTTCCGCGAGCCCGCGCCAGCCGTCAATCGAGAAGCCGCGCAGCGGGACCACCGACCCGCCGGCTCCCAACATGATGAGGAGCATCACCGCGCCCGCGGCGTGGTGGAAGCCACCCGCGGTCGCGTAGGAGTCGCCCGCGGCGAACTCCAGCGCACGGGGGCTCGCGTCGACGCGGTGCCCGAGGCGGCCCTGGTCCACGACGACCCGCTTGGGGAGCCCGGTGGTCCCGGAGGTGTGCTGGAAGCACGCGACGACGTCGGTCGCGACGTCGGGCTCGAACGGACGGTCGACGCGTGGGAGCGACTCCGGCAGCACTGCCACGCGCACACCAGTCGAGGCGGCCACCCTCTCGGCGGCGGACAGGAACTCCGCTTCGGTGACGAGGACGTTCGCGTCGAGGCCGCGCACGCAGGCGGCGAGCTCGTCGGGCGTGAGGCGAGGACCCAGAGGCGCCACGGGCCGGTCCCAGAGCGCGCCGGCGACGAGCAGCGCGATCGACGACCCGCCGGCGGCGAGAAGGGACGGCACCGCGGCCCCCGGCTCGGCCCCGAGCGACTCGAGCCACGCGGCCGCGCCACCGGCGCGCGCCGCGAGCTCGTCGCCCGACCACGTCTCGCCCGATGCGAGCACGAGCGCGGGCTCGGGGCCCAGTCGCGACGCGAACCGGGCCCGCCAGGTGGTGCCGATCACCTCTGGCCGGTCACTCGGGGTCGGCGCCCAGGATGGTCACCGCCGACACCGCGGTGGGACCACCGATGTTGTGGGCCAGACCGATGCGGGTGCCGTCGACCTGGTTGGTCGACTCGCCGCGCAGCTGCTCGAAGAGCTCCACACACTGCGCGACCCCGGTCGCACCCGGCGGGTGCCCCTTGGCCTTGAGCCCACCACTCGGGTTCACCGGCAGCCGGCCGCCCACTGCCGTGTCGCCCGACTCGATGAGCGCGGCCGCGCCGAACCGCTCGCAGAAGCCGAGGTCCTCGTAGTCGATGAGCTCAACCCCGGTGAAGCAGTCGTGCACCTCGGCGACGTCGATGTCCTCGGGTCCGATCCCCGCCATCGCGTAGGCGCGCTTCGCCGCCCGCACCGTGGCCGGGAACGTGGTCATGTCGGCCTTGTGCTGGTGCATGACCCGGTCGAGCCCGAGGCCGACGCCACGCACCCACACCGGATGGTCGGTGAAGCGGTCGACGATCTCCTCGCCGACCAGGAGCAGCGCGGCCGCGCCATCGCTCTGGGGGGTGCAGTCGTAGAGTCCGAACGGCTCCACGACGGTCGGTGCGTTCAGCACGTCGTCGATCGTGATCTCGAACCGCATCTGCGCTTTGGGATTCGTGACTCCGTGACGATGGTTCTTGACGGCGACCATCGCGAGGTGCTCGCGGGTCGCGCCCGACTCGTAGAGGTAGCGGCTCACGTGCAGTGCGAAGTTGGCCGGCGCGACGACGCCAATCGGGTAGTCCCACGCCATGTCGCGGGTCAGCGCCATCCACTCCCAGAACGTGTTGCGCGTCGACGACTCCCGCACCTTGTCGGCACCGACCACCAGCGCGACGTCGAGGTACCCGCTCGCCACACCCATCGCCGCGTTGCGGATCGCGTCGTTCCCGGTGGCGCACGCGTTCTCCACCCGCGTCACCGGGATGTCGAGCAGGCCACAGGAGTCGACGAGGATCCCCGACGGGAAGCCGTCGGTCGTCGTGAGCTCCCCGAACCACGCCGCGTCGATCTCTGCCCGGTCGAATCCCTTGTCGACGCTCGCGACCGCCTCGCTCACGGCCATCGGGACCAGGTCCTTGATCCCGAGGTCGAAGTGCTCGCCGAACGCGGTCATCCCTGCGCCCACCACTGCCACGCGCCTCATCCGGCTGCCTCCGCGTCGGGAAGGAAGGCGTAGCCGTAGTCGGGTACGCCGGAGCGATCGGCGACGCGCCGGAGCACCATCGTCCCGCGGTCGCCGATGGCCACCGATCCCGGGTCGGCCCCGGTGATCCGGGCGAGCAGCCGGACTCCGGTGTCGCCGAGCTCGGCGATGACGATCGTGTACGGCGTCGCGAGCCCGGGAACCGGGGTGTGGATCGTGCTCGTCGTGTACACCACCGCCTCACGGGGCAGCGCGACCAACGTCGACGTGCCCTCGCTCCCGCATCCGAGGCAGCGGAACCGCTGTGGCAACGCCAGCGTGCCGCAGTCCGGGCACCGCCCCGCCTCGAGGCGCAGCTTGGCCTCGAACGCCCGCTCGTACGCCGGTAGCGAGATCTTGATCTCCGGACCCGGCGTGAGACGCTGCTTCGGCTGCGGCCGCGCCGCCGGCTCCACCCGCGCCACGGACGCGGCGCCACCCGACACCTCCGCGCCGGTCATCGACGCCTGCTCGAACGCGAGCAGGAGGCCGGTGGTCACCGACTCGGCCAGCGCCGCGAGCGCGAACAGCGGGGCGCTCGCACCGGTCGTCGGGGGCGCGGGCGGCGCCCCCTCGCTGAGCGCGGCAGCGTCCTTGCCCACAAGTCCGGCGACAGCCACCGCCTTCCGGTCGATCACGGCTTCCGCGAGCGCGACCCGCACGCCGCGCTCGCGCACGAGCCGCGGGTCGTCGTAGTCGTGCACGACCCCGTCCCGGCCTCGTGCGCGCACGGGAAGGCTGTGCTGCACCCGAGCCGCGCGTTCCACGACGAGCCCGGTCCCGGTACCGATCAGGGCGGCCGCCGCGCCACTCGCCGCGGCGGTGTCGGCCCCGATCACCAGCGTTCCGGTCGCCGCGCCGACCACCTGATCCAGTGCCGCCGGCGCGCCACCCACCTGCTCGACCACCTCGGTCCCGGCCGGAAGTCCGAGGCCGGCGACGAGCGCCGCGCCGTTGCCGCCGTCGAGCAGCGGGAGGTCCCGGGTCACGAGGACCACGCGCGCCACCGGCGCGCCGTCCGACGCCTCGATCGCGGCGCGCCCGGCGTCGACCGCCAAGGTCACCGCGTCCTCGTCTCCTCCCACGGCTCGCGCGGCCTCGGTCCCCCAGGGCGGGAGCGCCGTGCCGATCGCGATGACGGTCATGCCCCACCTCCGAGTGTCGGGTCCTCGTCCTTCAGCGTCCGGCGCAGGACCTTGCCCGACGTGGTGCGCGGGATGACGTCGACGAACACGACCTCGCCGAGGTTCTTGTAGGTGGCGAGGCGCTCGGCAACGTACGCGCGGATCTCGTCCTCGGTCGCCGCGCCCGGCTCGGTCAGCACGATCGCAGCCTTCGGGACCTCGCCCTTCGTCGGGTGGGGCACCCCGTACACGCCGCAGTCGGCGACCGCCGGATGCCCGTGCAGCATCGCCTCGATCTCGGCGGGGGCCACGGAGAAGCCGGAGACCTTGATCATCTCCTTGGCCCGGTCGGTGATGTGGATCCAGCCCTCGGGCTCCACCCAGCCGACGTCACCGGTGCGGAACCACCCGTCGACGAACGCCTCCGCGGTGGCCTCCTCGGGGAGGTATCCGGCGCACGTGTGGGGCCCGCGGACCAGGATCTCCCCCTCGGTCCCGTGCGGCACGTCGGCGAAGGTCTCGAGGTCGACGATGCGCACCTCGAGGTCGGAGACCGGGAGCCCCGGCGTGTCGAGCCGGCAGCGGTCGGGGTAGTCGACCGGGTTGATGTGCAGGCCCGGCACCTCGGTCGACCCGTACCCGTGGATCCAGCGCAGGCCCGAGCGCTCCGTCACGCGGTTGGCGACGTCCTCGGCGATCGGTGTCGCCGCCCACAGCATGTACCGCAGCGACGAGAGGTCGAACTTCTCCAGTGCGGGATGGTTCGCCATCGCCACCGCGATCGGGGCGGCGGCGAACGCGAGCGTGATCCGGTCGCGCTCGATGTTGCTGAGCACCACGTCGAGGTCGAAGCGCGGGATCAGCGTGAGCTGCGCGGCCGACAGCCACGTGCAGCCCGAGATCGCGATGCCGTAGATGTGGAACAGCGGCATGAAGAACTGGAGCCGGTCGTCCTTGCGGATGCCCGATGCCGAGTTCCAGTTGATCACCGTGGCGACGAGGGACCGGTGCGTGTGGCGCACCGCCTTGGGGAGACCGGTGGTCCCCGAGCTGAACGGCAGCGCGACATCGAGGTCGAGCGCGGCGTCGGGCAGCTGATCGGGCCGCCGACCCGAGGTGGAGTAGATCAGGTCCCAGAACGACACCCAGCCGGGAGGCGGGTCGTCGTCCACGCAGACGCGGGTGGCCGGACCGCCCGCGGCGTCGACGAGCTCGACGCACGCGGCGTCGGCGACGACCATCGTCGGCTGTGTGAGCTCGAACGCGTGCCGCAGCTCGGCCGCCTTCCAGTTGGGGTTCGGCATCACCACCGTGCCCCCGGCAAGGCTCACCCCGTGCTCGGCGATGATCCACTCCGGCCGGTTGCTCACCACGAGGGCGACCCGGTCGCCGGGCGAGAAGCCGAGGCCGGGCAGCGCGTTCGCGAACGCGTTCCCAGTGCTGTCGAGCTCTCGGTAGGTGTACACGTCGTCCTCGAAGCGAAGTGCGATCTGCTCCGCGTACCGGTCGGCCGCGTCCTGCAGGAAGTGGTGCAGCGGCCGGTCCGGGTAGTGCAGCGGCGGTCGGCGGTACATGGAGGTCCTCCGGTGTCAGAAGTGGTCTGGCTCAGGCGGGGTTGGTGAGCACGCCCGAGCCTCCGGTGATCACGGGATAGAGGCGGTCGGCACCCTCGCCGATCACGGTGCGTCCGAGTACGCGCATCCATTCGCGCTCGTCGCCGTACTCGCTGCGCCAGGCCCAGAGCCGGCGACTCGAGTGGTGGAGCGGGTACTCACGGGTCAGGCCCATCGCGCCGTGGGCCTGGTGCACGTGGCGGGTCGCAGTGGACGCGGCTTGGTTCGCGAGGATCTTGGCCGACGCGATCTCGAACCAACCGTCCCCGTCCACTGCGGCGCGGCCCGCCTGGGCCAGCGCCATGTTCACCAGCGCGGCATCCTGCGCCGCGTGTACGAGATGGGCCTGCACGGCCTGGAAGGTCGCGATCGCCTTGCCGAACTGGTGTCGTTGCGCGGTGTACTCGACCGCGAGGTCGACCATTCGCTCGAGCGCGCCGGCCATCAGCGCGACGCGGGTGAGTGCGCCGCGCGCGCGGACGGTGGCGGCGTCGACGCCGGGTCCGGCCGGGGCGACCTCGGCCGCCACCCCGTCGAAGTGGACCGTGTCACGGGGCTCGCCGGCAAGGTTGGTCGCCGGCTCGACCCGCACCGAGTCCGCCGGGATCGAGATCAGCGTGGGCGCGCTCGTCCCCCCGAGGAGCACGATTCGCTCGGCGGTGCGGGCCCACGGGACCCGGTGCACCACACCGGTGACACGGGAGCCCGCGAGCGCCACGTCGTCACCAGGGTTCCCCGGCGCCACCGTCGCCGGCCCGGAAGGGACCGTGAGGCCCGCGCCGGCGAGCAGCCAGCCGCCCAGCACCCCGGTCTCGGCGAGCGGCACCGGCGCGGAGTGTGCTCCTGCGATGCGCAGCACCTCCAGCGCGTCGTCGAGCGTGCCGCCCGACCCGCCGGCGGCCTCGGGAACCCCCACCCAGGCCAGACCGGTGTCGGCGAGCGCCGTCCACACCCCGGCCGCCCAGCCCGCCGCCTCGGCCTCCTCGACCGCGTCGAACGAGCAGGTGTCGGCGAACACCTTCCGGGCGGTCTCCGTGAGCAGGGCGTCGGCCATCGCTACCGCAGTCCCTTCGCCGCGACCGTCTTCAGGATCTCGTTGGTACCGCCGCGGATCGTGAACGCAGGCCCGGTGAGGATCGCGTTCGCAAGGAGGCGCTCGAACTCCGACGACGACTCGGGCCACGGATCGATTGCGACGAGGCGGCGCAGCGCCTCGAGCAAGTCCTGCTCGAAGCGGGTCCCCATCTCCTTGACCAGGGCCGCTTCGATCACCGGTGATCCGCCGCCGTCGATGGTGCGGGCGACCGAGAGCGAGAGGTTGCGCAGGCCCCACCACCTCGCCGCGGCCGCGCCGACGAGCTCGACCAGCGCGTCGTCGACCAGATCGGCGTGCTCGCGCAGGAGCTGCTCGAGCACGAGGTAGCTCGACAGCCAGCGGTCGGGGCCACCCCGCTCGAAGGCGAGCTCGCTCCCCACCTGGACCCACCCGTTGCCCACCTGGCCGACGACGTCGGCGTCGGGGACGAAGACGTCGTCGAACACGACCTCGTTGAAGTCGGCGGTGCCGTCGAGGAACGGGATGGGGTTGACGGTCAGGCCGGGCGCTCGCATGTCGACGAGCATCTGGCTGAGTCCGGCGTGGCGAGACTCCTCGTCGCTCGTGCGCACGAGGGCGATCATCCACGCGTGCTCGTGCGCGCCGGTCGTCCAGATCTTCGTGCCGTTGACCAGCCAGCCGCCGCCGGTACGCGTGGCGCGGGTCTTCACCGAGGCGAGATCGCTCCCCGAGTCGGGTTCGCTCATGCCGATGCAGAAGCCGATCTCCCCGCGGCAGATCGCCGGGAGGAACCGCTCCTTCTGCTCCGAGGTCCCCACCTTGGCGATCAGCGGACCGCTCTGGCGGTCGGCGACCCAGTGGTGCCCGAGCGGCGCGCCCCACCGCAGCAGCTCCTCGGCGACGACGAACCGCTCGACGGCCGATCGGGCGCCACCGCCGTACTCGGTCGGGAGCGACATCCCGACCCAGCCGCGCGCGGCGAGCTTCTGTGAGAAGTCGACGTCCTTGCGTCCGGCCATGCCCAGCCCGGCGACAAAGGTGCCGCGGGGCAGCTCGGCCGCGAGGAACTCGCGCACGTCGTGCTGGAGCGCCAGCTCGTCGGCCGTCAGCTCGGTCGGCACGAACCGCATGGTCAGACGCCCGGCCTCGTGCCACCGTGCAGGTACTGACTCTGCGCCCACGGCCGCAGCGCGGCGCTGTGCGCCACGGCGCCCCACGCGGCGTCCGGAGCCGGCAGGCTCGCCGCGAGCTCACCCAGACCGCGCCAGGTGGTGGATGCGAAGTACACGATCGCGCGCGCGTCGTGGAGTGCGCCCAGCCACATGAGCGGCTGCCACGCACCGCCCGCGGTGGCGGAGGGAACCGCGTCGCCGAACCACGCGAGGTAGTCGTCGCGCGCACCATGGCGGAGACGCACCATCTGCTGCACGACGCACGGCCGGGGCGGGCCCGTGATCTCGCGCAGCGCGGGTGATCCCGGCCCGGGCCGCGTGAAGCGGTCCCACCCGCCACGCCGGTCGCCCGACGACGTGAGCCACCACCGTGTGAAGTCCAGCGACGGGTCGACCGCGGGCGGCGCCTGCGCGCCGAACTGCTCGGTGAGCATCCCGGCGAGCCGCGGCCAGTCGGTCTCCCAGAGGTTCACCGCGCGCGGCCAGGTACCGAGCGCGTGGTGCTGCTCGAAGATGCCCACGAGGTCCCACCGCAGCTCGGGGGAGAACCCCCAGTGCGAGCCCTGGTTGGGCAGGTACTGCTCGGCACGCCCCGGGTTCAGGTACACGTCCTCGTGGACGTAGATGCGCTCGGTCGCCGCCATCAGACGATCTCCCGCTCGGGCATGCGCGTCGCCCACCACCCGGTGACCTGGGTGACCGTCGCATCGAGGGTCGAGCCCAGGCCCGCCTGCTCACGCTCGGCGAGCGCGAACAGGTCGGCGGCCGCCCACACGAGCAGCCCCTGCCACGGTGCGAGCTCCTCGGCGAGCACGAGGTCGGGCCCGTCGAGCCTGCGCAGCGCGTCGGGCGTCGGCATCACGACCTGCTCGATCAGGAACGCGTCGGCCGACTCCGGGAGCGCGCCACGGATGTGGCGGTACACGCGGGACTGCGCGTCCACGACCTCGGCCTCGTCGAACCCGTCACGGCTTCCCGCTTCGAGCCGGGCCACCCACGCGTCCTCGTCGGGCGCCCGCCAGACGGCAGTGACGTGGGGCCAATGGCCGTCGCTCCCCACCGTCGCCAGGGTCGCCACCAGGTCCCAGCCGAACCGGGGCACGGCATCGACCACCGCCGCCAACCGCCCGCGCGTGCGCCCGTCGGTGGCCCCCATCAGCCCCCACACGCACCAGCGCTCGTCCCGACCGTCGTTCACCCGCGCGGACCGTACCCGGCCGTCCCCGGTTTTGACAAACCTGTCAACTTGGATACCGTCCCCCACCGATGGCCGCCCACCGCCACTCCCGTCGCTGCTTCGGCTGCAGCGAGACGACCGGCCGATCGCTCGGCATCGCGCTGGCCTGGACGCCCGGCGGCACCGAGGGTCGGGTCCGGTTCGGTCCCGAGCACACGGGTCCGCCGGGCCTCGTGCACGGCGGGCTCCTCGCCACCTTCGCCGACGAGGTGATGGGCTCCGTGGAGCACGGGGGCACCGGCCTGCGCGTCACCGCCGAGATGACCCTCCGGTACCGCCGACCCGCCCCGCTCGACACCGACCTCGTGTGCCGCGCCCGCATCGGCGACGTGACCGGACGCCGGTTCACGGTCGTCGCGGAGATCGCGGCCGACGACGCGCCCGACACGGTGCTGGCCGAAGCCGACGCCACCTACGTGCTCATGGACGACGAGGAGGACGGACGACGATGAAGGTCGGCGACACGATGAACGATGCCGCCCGCGACCACGGCAAGCCGCTCGACGGCGTGCGGGTCCTCGCGGTGGAGCAGATGCAGTCGCTCCCCTACGCCACCCAGATGCTCGCCCGACTCGGGGCCGACGTAGTGAAGGTCGAGTCACCGAAGGGCGGCGACTCGGGCCGGGGGTCGCTTCCTGCGGTGGACGACCCCCACGGTCGCCCGATCGGCGCCACGTTCCTGCGCAACAACTTCGGGAAGCGCAGCATCAGCGTCGACCTGAAGGATCCCCGCGGCCGCGACCTCGTGCTCGAGCTCGCGCCGCGCTTCGACGTGTTCTGCCAGAACTTCCGCGCCGGCGTGATCGACCGCCTCGGGCTCGGATACGACCACATCGTGGCCGTGCACCCCCGCGTCGTGTACTGCTCGATCTCCGGCTTCGGCACCACGCTGCCCACGCCCTACGGCGACCGGCCCGCGTACGCGCCGATCGTCGAGGCGATGGCCGGGCTCTACGACTTCCGGCGCTATCCCGACCGAGCCCCGCTCGCGTCCCCGCTGGGCGCGCTCGGAGACACGGGTTCGGCGCTCTTCGCGACCATCGGCATCCTCGCCGCGCTGCGCCACCGGGACCTGACCAGCATGGGAGAGCACGTCGACATCGCGATGCTCGACTCGATGGTCGCCCTCGGCGACGCCGGGATCAACTACCTCTCCCTCGGGATCACGAGCGGCGGCGACACACCCGGGATCAACGACGCGTTCGCCGCGTCCGACGGCTACTTCGTCATGCAGTGCGGCCGCCCGCACATGTTCGAGGCGCTGGCCAACCTGATCGGGACGCCCGAGTGGCTGACCGACCCCGACCTCGCCACCGGTGTGCACTGGCGGGCCCGGCTCGAGGACCGGATCCGCCCGGCCGTCGAGGCGTGGGCCGCGCACCGGACCCGGGCGGAGGCCTGTGAGGCACTCGGTGACGCCGGCATCGCCGCCGGCCCGGTCCAGACCGCGGCCGAGGTGATCGCCGACGAGCACACGGCCGCCCACGGGATGGTCGTCGAGTTCGAACGGCCCGCCGGCGACGGCCCGCCCGTGCTCGCCGTCGGCAACCCGGTGAAGCTCTCGAACACGACCGAGGGGCCCGAGACCCGCATGCCGTGGCTGGGCGAGCACACCGACTCCGTGCTCCACACCGAGCTCGGCTTCGACGACGACACGCTCGCCGCGCTCCGGGCCGACAGCGTGATCGCCTGACCCCCACACCCGACGAACTACGACCAGCGCGCCCGATGCCTAGGAGACCGCCATGACCTTCCGTGCCCTCGTGCTCGACCAATCCGACGACGCCCAGACCCTCGAGCTCCGCGAGCTCGACGACACGGCGTTGCCCGACGGCGACGTCACCGTGAACGTCGAGTGGTCGTCCCTCAACTACAAGGACGGCATGATCCTG
>BTUT01000010.1:0-16669 GCA_045862935.1 Acidimicrobiia bacterium | reverse complement strand
GCGGGCGATGTGGATCGCGGGGCTGCTCACGACCGTCGCGCTCGTGGCGTTCGCGCCCCAGGACGGGCAGGCCGCGAACTTCGAGATCTTCATGCTCCCGCTCACGGTCGCGGGGGTCATGCTCGCCCGCCGGGGGCGCGGCGCGTCCTCGGGTGTCGCCGTCGCGCTCGCGACGCTCGCGAAGCAGACCGGTGCCGCCACGCTCCTGCCCGTGCTCTTCACGTTGGCGAAGCGGCGAGACCGGCGCGGCCTCCTCGCGGTGTCGATCGGCTTCGCCGTCCCGCTGCTCGTCGCGGCCGTGCTGCTCGGCCCCCACCAGCTCTTCTACTGGACCGTGCTGGGCAACGGCTCGTACGTCGGGTTGCGGACGGCCTCCGCGCTCGTGGTCGCGATGTTCGTGCTCATGACCGCGGGCTGGGCCGCGTGCAACCTCCCGATCCTCTGGACGCTGCCCCGATCGTGGATCGCCCGCCGCCGGGTGAGCGACGACGGCGAGCCCGACGCCGACCTCTGGGTGTGGCTGGTGTCGGCGGCCCTCTCGGTGGCGGTGGGCCTGCGGTTCTTCGGGCACTACTACCTCCAGCTCGTACCGCCCCTCGTGCTCCTCACCGCGGGCGCGCTGGCGCACGGGTCGCGCCGGGCGGCGCGCGCGACGGTCGTCGTCGCGCTGTGCACGGGTGTGCTGTTCTCGGCCGCGGGCTACTTCCTCACGCCCTTCGGCCAGGAGGTCGAGTACCAGAGCGTCAGCCGGTACCTCGCCGAGCGCACGTCGCCCGACGACCGGGTGCTGGTGTGGGGCAACGTCCCCGAGATCTACTGGGCTTCCGGGCTGCGCCCCGCGACGCGCTACGCCGCGACCCAGTCGCTGCTCGTGGCGAACCACGCCGGTCGTGACGATGCGCCGAAGGCTGCGGAGCTCGATCCGGTGGTGTGGCGGTGGTTCTTCCGGGACCTGCGACGCCACGCACCGCGCTTCATCGTCGACACCTCACGCACCGACATCCGGGGCGCCGAGCGCTCCCCCATGTCGCACTACCCGCGCCTCGAGCGCTACGTCGCCCGCCACTACCGGTTCGACCGCACCATCGACGGCCTCGACGTCTACGTCCGCACCCCCTGACCCTCCCGAGATGCGTCCCACCGCCGCGCATCCGTGCTCCTGGGACGCATGTCGGCGAGGGCGCCTGACCGCCGAGCGCGCCTGACCTCCGAGGCGCTCGAAGCGAGGTCACACGAGGGGCCAGGGGATGGAGTGGTAGCCCGGGTCGGGAGGGGGGAAGCGGCGGTCGCCGAGGAGCTCCGCGGCGCGCACGCCCAGTGCGGCCAGCTCGGCGGGTGACAGGAGCTCGGCGAGGTCGGCGCCGAGCGTTCCGTGCTCGAGGTCGTGCGCGACCCGGCGGACGTCGTCGAGCAACCCGTCGGGAACCGGCTCGTCGGCGAAGTCCCAGATCACGGTGCGCAGCTTCGACACCGGGTGGAACGTGAGGCCGTGGTCGATGCCGATCACCCGACCGCTCACGAGGTCGCGCAGGCAGTGCCCGCCCTTGCGGTCGGTGTTGTTGGCGAGGATGTCGAGCACGGCGAACTGGCGGAACCGGTCGGCGTGATCCGCGAGGAGCGTGAAGTAGTGCTCCTCGGGGTCGTGCTCGACGAACCGCTGCAGCGCACCCTCACCGAGCGGTCCGTCCTCGCGCACGACGGTGACGGGGACCACGCCCCACCCGAGCGCGTCCGACAGCACGCACGCGGCCACCTCGCGCCGGTACAGGGTGCCGTCGGGGAAGTCCCACAGCGGGCGCTCGCCCCGGCGCGGCTTGTAGACCGCGGCGACCGCGACCCCGTCGGCGCACGCGCGTACGAAGAACGCACCGTTCGACGAGTACCGCATCCGTCCGACGAGCTCGAGATCGCCCCGCCGGAGCACGTCGGCGACCTGGGAGGCGCTCAGTTCCAGCGGGGACACCGGTGCCCGGACGGATCCATCGGCTGCCCGCACAGGTCGCACGCGGGTCGCCCGGCCGCGACCGCCACCGCACCCTGGGCCGCCATCGCGCGCACCTGCGGGCGCGTGGCGTAGATGCGGGCGACGAAGCCCTCGTCGTCGCCGTCGTCGTCGTCGCCGTCGCCGTCGCCGTCGAACGCCGCGTCGTCCCCGCTGCGGTCCTCGATGCCGAGCCCCGCGAGCTCGGCGAGCTCGTCGAGGTCGTCGTCCTCGTCGAGGTCGTCGTCCTCGCGGTCGTCGTCCTCGCGGTCGTCTTCGTCGTCGTCACGGTCCTCGCCGCGCTCGCGCAGCTCGATGAGGACCAGCTCGCGCTCGGGATCGAACCCGAGGCCGATGAGCCGCGCGCGGAACAGCGGCACCGTCGGCTCCCGGAGGGCCGCCGCGCTCGGCGGGAGCCGGATCGGGTCCTCCGGGTACTGCTCCGCGATCCGATCGAGGAACGCGACCGCTTCCGCCGCGAGGAGTGCGACCTGCTCCTTCTCGAGCAGCACGGTGAGCTGCGCGGCCTCCGAGCGGGCCTGGAGGTAGAACACGCGCTGACCCGGCTGCCCGACGGCACCCGTTCCGAGCGCGTCGACCGTGTCGAACTCGATGGGGTCAGTCATCACTCCCCCCGGCTCCCACCGTCGCCGGCTCGGGCGCGACGGGGACGAGGTCCGCGAGACTGCCCGTGTCGTTGCACTTCAACAGCGCCACCCCATGGCTGGCGAACGCGAACGCGGTGACCGAGGCGGGCGACACCACGATCCGCTGGAAGAGATCGAGGTGCACCCCGGTGAAGTGCGCGATGGCGGCCTTGATCGGGTCGGCATGCGAGACGATCACCACCAGCTCGCCCGGATGGGCGCCCACCACGGTCTCGATGGCCTCGACCATGCGGGCCTGCATGGCCGTCAGCGCCTCGCCGCCGGGGAACACCACACGCGACGGCGTGCGCTGCACCACCTTCCAGAGGTCGGACTTCGCGAGCTCGGCGAGCTCCTGCCCGGTCCACTCGCCGTAGTCGGCTTCGAGCACGCCGTCGAGCCGGCGGACCTCGATGCCGTGGCGCTGCGCGATCGCGTCGGCGGTCTGCACCGTCCGCTCGATGGGGCTCGCGTAGACGGCCGCGACGGGCAGCGCCGCCAGCCGCTCGCCGAGGGCCGCGGCCTGGGCGCGACCGTCGTCGGAGAGGTCGATGCCCGGAGTGCGGCCCGACAGCCTCGGCCCGGTCTCGGCGGTCACCGCGTGCCGGACCAGCACCAGGTGGGTCGCCGCTGTGGCCGCCTTCGCCGCGGTGGGGGCGGGAGTCGTCACGGGCGAGGATGGTACCGACCCGCTGCGGACGTCTGGCCCGCGGCCGCGCCGCACCTTCGCGACGCCGCCGTACCATGCGCCGGTGGCCGACACGCCCGTCTCGCTCTCCCGCTCGGGCCCGCCCGAGACGATCCTCGATCCCGAGCCCGAAGATGCCCGCCGCGCGCTCGCGGAGGCGCTCGACGGGCCGGCGGATGGTCGGCGCGGCGCGATCGCAGGCGTGGTGGCCGCCTGGCCGGCGTTCCTCGACGGTTGGGCGAGGCTCGGCGAGCACGCACGCGACGACGTCG
Organism: Acidimicrobiia bacterium; assembly: GCA_045862935.1. Taxonomy (GTDB): domain Bacteria; phylum Actinomycetota; class Acidimicrobiia; order IMCC26256; family PALSA-555; genus CAIUKV01. The sequence goes on along the minus strand of BTUT01000010.1, from coordinate 13,081 downwards.
AGGCGTACGCCTGCTTCCGCGTCGCGTACCACCGCGGTCTCGACCGGCTGCGCGCGTCGGGGTGGCGCGGGTCGGGCTACGTGCGCGCGGCCCACGAGACGAACCGCGGCTTCCTACGCGGCCTCGCCGGCCTCGGGCGCAGTGCGGCGCGTCTGGGCGAGGACGCGGAGGCCGAGCGCTGCGCGGAGCTCCTGCGTCAGCTCGACCCCGGCCTCGACCCCGCCGACCCCGGCCCCGGCCTCGGCTCCGCCGACCTCGACCCCGGCCTCGACCCCGCCGGCCCCGGCCTCGGCTCCGCCGACCTCGGCCCCGAACCCGGTCTCGGCTCCGCGACCGTCCCCCGCCTCGACCACGACCCCGCGACCGTCCCCGAACCCGGCCTCCCCAGGCACGCGAACCCCGGCCCCGATCCCGGCCGGCCACTACCCTCCTCGCCGTGAAGCGCGCGCTCGTCACCGGGATCACCGGCCAGGACGGCCGGCACATGTCGCAATTCCTGGCGGGGAAGGGCTACGAGGTCTACGGGCTCGTCCGCGGGCAGAACAACCCGAAGATCCAGACCGTCATCGACGAGAACCCCGCGCTCGAGCTCGTGGAAGGCGACCTGCGCGACCTCTCGTCCCTCATCGCCGCGGTGGAGCAGGTGCAGCCCCACGAGGTCTACAACCTCGGCGCGATGAGCTTCGTGGCGCTGTCGTTCCGCCAGCCCGAGCTCACGGCCGACATCACCGGTGTCGGCGTGCTCCGGATGCTCGAGGCGATCCGCATCGTCGGCGGCGCCGAGCGCAACCCGATCCGCTTCTACCAGGCGTCGTCGTCGGAGATGTTCGGCAAGGTGCGCGAGACACCCCAGACCGAGGCCACCGCGTTCCACCCGCGCTCCCCGTACGGGGTCGCGAAGGTGTTCGGGCACTACACCACGCTCAACTACCGGGAGTCCTACGGCATCCACGCGTCGTCGGGGATCTGCTTCAACCACGAGGGCGAGCGGCGCGGGCTCGAGTTCGTCACGCGCAAGATCACCAACGGCGTGGCGCGCATCAAGCTCGGGCTCCAGGAGCGGATCTCGCTCGGCAACCTCGACAGCGTGCGCGACTGGGGCTACGCGGGCGACTTCGTCGAGGCGATGTGGCTCATGACCCAGCAGGACGCGCCCGACGACTACGTGATCGCCACCGGCGAGACGCACACCGTCCGCGAGTTCCTCGACGTGGCGTTCCGTTGCGCGGGCATCGACGACTGGGCGCCGTTCGTCGAGCAGGACCCTCGGTTCATGCGCCCCGCCGAGGTCGACCTGCTCCTCGGCGATCCCACGAAGGCTCGCACGAAGCTCGGCTGGAAGCCCCGGGTGACCTTCGAGGAGCTCGTCGAGCTCATGTACGAGCACGACCTCCGCGACGAGTCCCGCCGCGCCGCCCTCACCTGACGTTTGGACGTTCTGCGGCGCCCTGGCGCCGAATTCCGTCCAAACGGGAGAGGGCGGCGTCGGCCTCGGTGACGAACCGGCGCACGAGGTCCGCCGCGGGGACGAGGCCGACGATCGCGCCGACGCCCTGCCCGGCGGGGTAGCCCTCGCGGTCGGGATCCACGCCGGGCGTCGACTCGTCGGCGCCGAGGTGGAACGCGCCCGCCTCCATCGCCACGATCAGCTGCTCGGGGAACGGCCGGACCTCGTCGGGGTGCTCCTCGTGGTGGCGCGTCCACGCGTTGCGCACGGTGCGCATGGGCTTGCCGCTGTAGGCACGGGTGATTGCCGTGCCGTCCTCCGCGGTGCGCAGGAGCGCGTCCTTGTAGCCGGGCGCCGAACGCGCCTCGGGCGTGGCGATGAACCGGGTGCCCACCCACACGCCGTCGGCGCCCAGTGCGAGCGCAGCCGCGAGGCCACGGCCGTCCACGATCCCGCCGGCCGCGACCACCGGCACGCGTCCGGCGACCGCGTCGACCACCTGGGGAACCAGGGGCATCGTCGCGACCTGTCCGGTGTGCCCGCCGGCCTCGGTCCCCTGCGCGATCACGAGATCGCAACCCGCCTCGACCGCGACGATCGCGTGGCGCACCTTCCCGCACATGCTCGCCACGAGCACGCCCCGGTCGTGGCACCGTGCGATCACGTCGCGCGGCACACCGAGACCGGCGACGAACACCGCTGCACCCTCGCGGATCAGCGCGTCGACGTCGTCGATCAGCCGGTCGGGGAGCGCGGTCAAGAGGTCGACGCCGAACGGGCGATCCGTGCGCGCCCGCACCGCGCGGATCTCGTCGACCATCTCGTCCGACGTCATGGTGGACGCGCCGAGGCAGCCGAAGCCCCCCGCATCCGACACGGCCGCGACGAGCTGGTGGTAGCTGACACCACCCATGCCCGCACACATCACGGGATGCTCGATGCCCAGCAGATCAGTCAGCCTCGTCTGCATCGGGTGAGGGTAACGTCGGCACATGTCGTCCGCCCCGCTCGTCGGCGTGATCATGGGCAGCGACTCGGACCTCGAGGTGATGCAGGGCGCGGTCGACGTCCTCACCGAGTTCGGCGTGCCCCACGAGCTGCGCATCGTCTCCGCGCACCGCACGCCCGGTGTCATGGTCGACTACGCGCGGGCCGCAGCCGGGCGCGGGCTGCGCGTCATCATCGCCGGTGCGGGCGGCGCGGCCCACCTCCCGGGCATGACCGCGTCACTGACGCCGCTGCCCGTCATCGGCGTCCCGGTGCCGTTGCGCACGCTCGACGGACTCGACTCGCTGCTGTCGATCGTGCAGATGCCGGCGGGTGTCCCCGTGGCGACCGTCGCGATCGGCAACGCCCGCAACGCGGGCCTGCTCGCGGTACGCATCCTCGCCACGTTCGACGAGGAGCTGCGCATGCGGATGGAGGCGTTCCAGGACGACCTCGCCGACATCGTCCGGGAGAAGGACGAGCGCCTCCGCGGTCCCGGCTGACCCATCCCGTGGAGCAGGTGCGCGGGAGCCGCGTCGGCCCATCCGGTTGGGTGCCGGCCGCGATCCTCACGACCGTCGTGCTCGTCGACTCGATGGACCAGGGGCTCGTCCCCGGCGTGCTGAGCCAGCTCCAGGACGAGTGGGGGTTCTCCGACGCCCTCGGCGGCGCGATCCCCACCGCGGCGCTGATCGTCGGCTTCATCGCGCTCGTCCCTGCCGGCTGGGTCGCCGACCACCTCCGGCGCGTGCGGGTGCTGGCCGTGGTCGTGGCCAGCTGGGCGCTGCTCTCGGTGCTCTCGGGGCTCGCGACGTCGTTCGTGATGTTCTTCGTCGTGCGCATGACGCTCGGCGGCGCATCGCACGTCGACAACCCCGTGTCGTCGAGCCTCCTCGCCGACTTCTATCCGCCGCTCGCCCGGGGACGGGTGTTCGCGGTGCAGCGGCTGGCGTTCGTCATCGGCACCGGCCTGGGCATCGGCATCGGCGGCGTGGTCGGCGACTGGATGGGCTGGCGCGCCGCGTTCTTCGTGGTCGTCGTGCCGGGGCTGGTGGTCGCGCTCCTCGTGGCGACCCTGCGCGAACCCGAGCGCGGCGCGATGGACACGGTCACGCTCGGGAAGGACGTGGCCCCGACCGACGGCGCGTCGCACGAGCATCCCGCCGCGATCCTCGAGGAGATCGAGGACACGGCACCGCACATCGGTCCGACCGGCGTGCGCGCGTACCTCCGAGAGTTCCGCGGGATCCTCGACATCCCCACCGTGCGGACGATCTACTTCGGCTTGACGGTGACGGTGCTGGGGTTCACCGGTGTCGCGTACTGGCTCCCGAGCTACCTCGAACGCGACTTCGACCTGTCGGACAGCGGAGCTGCGGCGTTGACCGCCGCCGTCGCGGTGACCGCGGGGCTGCTCGGCGCGATCCTCGGTGGCACGCTCGGCGACCGCGCGGAGGCGGGCGCCGCCGGAGCCCGGATCCGCGTCACGGGGATCGCGCTGCTCTGTGGCGCCGCGCTCGTGGTCGTGGGCTTCAGCGTCCAGGTTCTCGCCGTCACCGCGGTCGTGGTGGGCTCGGGTGCGACGCTGCTGTCGTTCGCGTTCCCCAACCTCGCCGCCGCTGCTGCCGACGTGCTGCCCTCACGGCGGCGCGGCACCGGCTTCGCGATGTTCGGGTTCCTGCTCACCCTCGGGAGCGCGCTCGGACCGCTGGTGATCGGCGGGATCTCGGAGGTGTCGGGATCGCTCCAGCTCGCGATCCTGATCGCCGTGCTGCCTGCGGTGCCGGGCAGCATCGTGGTGCTGCGCGGCCAGCGGACCTTCGCCGCCGACGCGGCCGCGGCGCGCGGCGCGCCGCCGGGCGCGCCCGCTCCGCCCGACGACGCACCGGACGAGGTCAGAGACCCCGCACCGTGACGTGCTCGGCGTCGGCGGTCAGCACGCCCAGGTCGTCGGGATCGGCGGTGAGCACCACGCAGGTGTGCGGGATGCGAGTGGCCTCGGCGGCAACCAGCGCGTCGATGCCGTCGTCGCGGTGGGCGGCGAAGCGCAGCGCGCCGGCGCGCCTGGCGGTCTGTTCGTCGACCGCGACCGGTCCCCGTCCCGGGATCAGCTTCTTCAACACGCGGTTCACCTCGGCGTCGCGACCGGCGTGGCCGGTGGTGCACTCGACGAGGACCGCGGCCGGCACGGCGACCGGGCCCCGATGCTGGACGAGCATCTCCAGCCAGGCCCGGGCCCGCCCCGACCGACCGGCGAGCGCGGTGACCGCGCCGCTGTCGAGTACGATCCGCTGACCGGGGCGCAGGCGACGAGTCGGCGGGCTCAATGCGCGTCGGGCCCGAAGAAGATCGCCTCGAACTCCTCGCGAACCTCGGCGAGCACGTCGTCGGGAATCGGGCCGCACTGCTCGTCCATCTCATCGAGGAGCGAGCGGATGGAGAGCTGCTGCAGCCGCTGGAACACGGCGTCGTCGACGAAGGCGCTCACGCCCCGCGGGCCGGCGATCTGCTTGACCAGCTCGAGGGTCTCGCTCTCCAGCGTCACCGTCACCCGCTGCTTCACCACGGGTGAATCATACTCCATGTATGACGGCGGGCACTCGGGCCCCCGCTACCCGGCGGGCTCGGTGCCGACGAGGCCGACGTAGCTCACGCACTCGCCGGGGGAGCCGCCCAGGTTGTGGGTCAGCGCGAGCTTCTTGCCCTGCGCGACCGTCTGGATCTGGCGCTCGCCGGCCTCGCCGCGCAGCTGCAGCCAGGCCTCGAACAGCATGCGCAGCCCGCTCGCGCCGATCGGGTGGCCGAAGGCCTTGAGCCCGCCGTCGGGGTTCACCGGGAGCTCGCCGTCGAGGTCGAAGGTGCCGGCGAGCACCTCCTTCCACGCCATGCCCCGCGCCGCGAACCCGAGGTCCTCCATGAGCACGAGCTCGGTGGGGGTGAAGCAGTCGTGCACCTCGGCCATCGCGAGCTCGGCGCGCGGGTTGGTGACGCCCGCCTGCGCGTACGCGTCGGTCGCCGCGGCCACCACCTCTCGGAACGTCGTGTAGTCGTAGTCGCGGTCGACCACGCCCGCGGCCGGGCCGGCCACGAACGACAGCGCCTTCACGAACAGCGGCTTGTCGGTGTAGCGGTACGCGTCCTCGGCGCGCACCACGATCGCCGCGGCCGCGCCGTCGGCCACACCCGAGCAATCGAAGATGCCGAGGTTGCCGGCCATGAGCGGCGAGCACGCGATGGTCTCCTTCGAGACCTCCTTACGGAACTGCGCGCGCGGGTTCAGCGCGCCGTTGTGGTGGTTCTTCCACGCGATGCGCGTGAGCACCTCCTTGAACTCGTCGGGGTCGACGCCGTACTTCTTGCAGTAGGCGGGGCCGAGCAGGCTGAACAGCGCGGGCGCGCTCAGCTCGGCGCCGGTGCCGTCGCTCGGCGGCGACGCGATCACCAGCCCCGAGAAGCCGCCGTCCTTGAGCTTCTCGACGCCGCTCGCCATCACGACGTCGAAGGCGCCCGACGCGACCGCGTAGCACGCGTTGCGGAACGAGTCGGAGCCGGTCGCGCACATGTTCTCCACGCGGGTGACCGGCTTGTAGTCGACGCGCAGCGGGCGCGACAGCGTGAGCCCCGAGATGCCCGAGCCCATCGTGCCGACCCAGTAGGCGTCGATCTGGTCCTGGGTGACACCGGCCGACGCGCACGCGTCGGTCACCGCGTCCACAAGCAGGTCGTCGACCCCCTGGTCCCAGTGCTCGCCGAAGACGGTGCACCCCATCCCGACGATCGCCACCCGGTCTCGGATCCCGTGACTCGCCATGTCGTCGCTCCTCTCCGAGATGCGTCCCACGGCCGCGCATGCGTGCATCTGGGACGCATCATCGTGCCGGTCAGGTCAGTGGACGGGCCTTCCAGAAGTAATTGTGGACGTGCTCCGAGGTGGCGATGCGCCGGAACGTCATCTCCACCCGGTCCCCGATGGCGACGGTCTCGGCGTCGACGTCGGTCATCTCGCAGCGGAACCGCCCGCCGCCGTCGAAGTCGATCACGGCCGCCACCATGGGCGGGCTCGGTGAGTAGGTGAGCCGGTCGACGGTGAACGTGGTGACCGTCGCCGGGGTGTCGGCCATGCGCACCGGGACCATCTCGTCGACGGCGTGGCACCGGGCGCACACCCGGGCCGGCGGGAGGTGCCGCTCACCGCAGGCCCGACACTCGGATCCGGTGAACCCGAACTTCCAGTCCTCGTTGCGCAACGCCGGCGGTGCGGCCGGCGCCTTGGGGTCGGGCCGTCGCGGCGGCTCGCGGTCGAGGAAGCCGCGCCAGGTGAGGAAGTCCTGGTAGCTCGTGAGCGCGCGCGTTCCGGGGAGCTGATCGGAGAGCAGTCGGCGAGGCGCGACCCGGCGCAGCGCGTCGGTGGTCTGCGCGACCGCCACGTCGCAGCCATCCGCGATCGAGACGACGGCGACGCGCTGGCCCGGCTCCGCCGTCTCGAGCACGCGCGCGATCAGCATCCCGACGTGGGCCGTACCCGTGTTGCCCACGGTCGTCGCGAGGTCGTCGACGATCACGTCGGGCTCCACACCGATCGCGCGTGCCGCGACCCGCGCGGCGCGCGCGTGCACTCCGGTCACGATCACGTGGTCGAGCTCGCCGGCCTTCACGTCACCTGCGCTCGCGAGCGCGTCGGCGAAGGCCTGCTGCACGAGCGGCACGTAGGCGTGCTCACCGAAGCGCTCTTCCCACACGTGCGACGACCGCTCACCCGGGAGCCGCCAGCGGTCGAGCAGCTCGAGCGTCGCCGACCCCGAACCGAGCACACGGAACTGCGCGGCGTCGCCGAGCAGCTCGGTGCTGCCCATCACGAACGCGACCGCGCCGTCGCCTCCGTCGCGCTCGTCGACGCTCCCGGGCAGACCGGTGCGCACGTCGCTGAGCACCACGAGGGTGGGCACGCTCGCGTCGCCGCCCAGCCGCATCGCGCCGATCCCCGACCGCACCGCGCCGCCGACGTCGTAGGCCGCCACGTCGGCGCCGAGACCGAGCGCGGCGTGGATCGCGGTGGCGTTGGTCTTGTCGAGGTACGCGGGGTTCGCGGTGGCGAACAGGACCCGTCGCGGCGCGAGGTCGGGCGGCAGGTCCGCGAGCGCGGCGAGCGCGTTGCGGGCCGCTTCGACCCCCATCGACGTGGTGTCCTCGTCGTAGCCGGCGACCGACCGTGTGCCGCTCCCCGCCGGCGCGCCGAGCGCGGCGCCGATGACCCTGCGGTCGAGACGGTGCGTCGGGAGATAGGTCCCCCAGGCGGCGATGGCCATGCGCTCGGCTCCTCGGTCGGTGCGGGCACGGGCTGTCGAGTCCGACGCTACGCCGGGCACCCGGAGCGCCGCACCCCGCGGCCCCCGCCCGGGACCCCCCGCTCCCGCGGATGAGCGCGTGGAGCTCGCCGACCGACTCGTGGGTCCCCGGTGACCGGCTCCACGCAGCCGATAACGTGCCGTCGCATGTGGCCCGGAGCGATCGCAGCGACCCATCCCGACAAGCCCGCGTACATCATGGCGGGCACCGGCCAGGTAGTCACCTACCGAGAGCTCGACGAGCGGTCGAACCGCCTGGCGCACCTGCTGCACGACGCGGGCTTGCGGTTCGGCGACCACATCGCGATCTGCTCTGAGAACCACGCCCGCTACCTCGAGTGGGCATGGGCCGCGCAGCGGTCGGGGCTCTACTTCACGCCGATCAACTACCACTTCAACGCCGAGGAGATCGCCTACATCGTCGACAACTGCGACGCGCAGGCCTACATCACCTCCGCGTCCATGGCCGACACCGCTGCCGACCTGCGCGACCTGCTGCCCGCGCGGTGCGCGACGCGGCTCATGCTCGACCGACCCGAGGGAATCGACGATCTCGCGAGCTACGACGACTACGAGACCGCGGTCGCCTCCTTCCCCCCCACCCCGCTCGACGAGGAGCTCGAGGGGGCGGCGATGATGTACTCGTCGGGTACCACCGGTCGGCCCAAGGGGATCAAGTACGCCAACGAGCGGCGTCCGATCGGCAACCCCCTCGCCGGCCTCGCGGGCTTCGGCGCCATCTACGGGATCGACGACCAGTGCGTGTACCTCTCGCCGGCGCCGCTGTACCACTCGGCGCCGTTGCAGTTCTGCATCGCGTTGAACCGGCTGGGCGGCACGTCGATCGTGATGGAGCGCTTCGACCCCGAGGCCGCGCTCGCCGCCATCGAGCGGTACCGGGTCACGCACAGCCAGTGGGTACCGACGATGTTCGTGCGCATGCTGAAGCTGCCCGAGGAGGTGCGCTCGAAGTACGACGTGTCGTCGCAGCGGCTCGCCGTGCACGCGGCCGCACCGTGCCCGGTGCCGGTGAAGCAGCAGATGATCGAGTGGTGGGGGCCGATCGTCTTCGAGTACTACGGCGCGACCGAGGGCGGCGGCGCCACGATGATCACGGCCGAGGAGTGGCTCGCGCACCCCGGCTCCGTGGGAAGACCGATGAACGCAGTCGTGCACATCCTCGACGAGCTGGGCCACGAGGTCCCCACGGGCGAGACGGGGGTGGTGTGGTTCGAGCCGGGTGCCACCACCTTGCGGTTCGAGTACTACAAGGATCCCGAGAAGACCGCCGACGCGCACGACGCGCGGGGGTGGAACACCGTCGGCGACATGGGCTACGTCGACGAGGACGGCTACCTGTACCTCACCGACCGGCGCGACTTCATGATCGTGTCGGGCGGCGTGAACATCTACCCCCAGGAGGCCGAGAACCTGCTCGTCACCCATCCGAAGGTGATGGACGCGGCGGTGTTCGGCGTGCCCAACGAGGAGATGGGCGAGGAGGTCAAGGCCGTCGTGCAGCCGATCGACATGGCCGACGCGGGGCCGGAGCTGGAGACCGAGCTGATCGCGTTCTGCCGCGAGCACCTCGCCCACTACAAGTGCCCGGTCTCGATCGACTTCGAGGCCGAGTTGCCGCGCCAGCCCACCGGCAAGCTGTACAAGCGGCTGCTGCGAGACCGCTACTGGGGCGACCGCAAGAGCCGGATCGTGTGAGGGGCGAACGAGCCGCCACGGGTGTGGTCCCGGACGCGTCTGGGTTGGCGCGCATCTTCGAAGATCTGCTGCCGCGCTAGGCAGTGGGCCGGACCGACTCGATGCCGCCTGACCGATTGACGAGCGGCCGCGTTCTCCGGCTCGGACCATGACCGTCGCGGGCCAACGTAAACTGCGGCTCACCATCAGATCTGCCGCCCCGGGAGCGCCGTGCCGCCGTTGACCGCCACCGCCCGAGCCTCACGCCGCGAGGAGATCCTCGACGCGGCCACCCGGCTGTTCTCGGAGCGGGGCTTCGGGCCCACGGGGATCGACGACATCGGCGAGGCCGTGGGCATCACCGGGCCGGCGGTGTACCGCTACTTCGACTCGAAGGACGACCTGCTCGTGGCGGTGCTCGAGCGCGCCACGCAGCACGCGGCGGCCATCGTGCCCCGGGCCCGGGCCGAGGCTCGCGACGACGCCGAGGCGCTCACGCTCGCGGTGCGCTACGTCGCGGACGCGTGCTTCGACGAGCGGGCGCTCACGCTCCTGTACTGGCAGGAGGCACGCAACCTCTCGGCCCAGCAGCGCCAGCGCTTCGAGGCGGTCCAGCGCGAGTCGATCGACGACTTCGCAGGCGTGCTCACCGCGGTGCGACCCGAGCTGTCGGCCAGCGCGGCGCGCATGGCGGTGCACGCGGCGGCGTCGCTCATGCGATCGATCGCGACCCGTCCGAGCAGCCTCGACATCGACACGCAGCGGCACCTCATCACCACGATGGCCATGGCCGCGCTCATGGCCGCTCAGCCCTAGCCCGGCCACACCGTCGCCCAGCCGCGTCGCCGCCTTCACGGCCGCGCGGTCGTCGCGACGCGTACGTCACCGCGCAGCCGAGCGTCTACAGGTCGTCCGGAGGTCGCAGGTGCTTCGACACGCTCCACGACGGGTCGCGCTTCTCGAACCACGCCATCACCCCCTCGACCGCGTCGGGCTGCTCACCCACCCACCATGTGAGTTTCGTCTCGCGCGCGATCGCCGAGGGTCGCTCCGCGGCGTGCATGAACTCGTAGACGAGCCGCTTCGTGGTCGCGACCGACAGCGGCGCGGTGTTCACCGCGATGTCGCGCGCGAGCTCCTGCGCGGCGGGGAGCACCTCGCCGGCGGGGAGCGCGCGGGAGCACAGTCCGATCTCCGCGGCTTCACGTCCGGTGAACGTTCGCCCGGACAGCAGCAGCTCGAGCCCCCGCGACAGCCCGACGAGCCGGGGGACCAGCCACGTGGAGTTCGCCTCGGGGATGATTCCCCGGCGTGTGAACACGAACGACAGCTTCGCGTCCTCGGCCACGTAGCGGATGTCGAACAGCATCGGCAACGTGAGGCCCACCCCGATCGCGGCACCGTTGATCGCGCCGATCACCGGTGTGTCCATCGTCCAGTACGCGACGCGCTCCCAGAGCGTCTCGGACGAGACACCGAGGGCGGCGTCGTGCTCGGCGTGCGCGTCGGCGCCGAAGGCCGCACCGCCCGACGAGATGTCGACGCCGCTGCAGAACGAGCGGCCGGCGCCGGTGACGACGATGGCGCGCACCGCCTCGTCGCGATCGAGCGACCACAGCGCGTCGTGGAGGTCCTTCTCCATCTGGAGGTTGATGGCGTTGTGCTGCTCGGGCCGGTTGAACGTGACGGTCGCGACGCCACCGTCGACGTCAACCAGGATCGTCTCGTACGTGCTCGGACTGCTGGTCACCCGGCCTCCTCGGTCTTCGCGGCCGCTTCGCGGTCCCACGTGCGGTCGTTGAGCGCGCCCACCCGCAGCTGGTACTTCTGGGTGCGCATGGTGCCCTCGGTCTTCGGGAGCGCGTCGACGAGCTCCACGTAGCGCGGCACCATGAACTTCGGCATGTGCGGGACGAGGAACTCGATGAGCTCGGCTTCGGTGAGCGTGGATCCTGCGACCCGCACCACGCACACCTTCACCTCGTCCTCCAGATACTCCGACGGTACGCCGATCGCGGCGGACTCCGTCACGTCGGGGTGCTGGTTCACGAGCGCCTCGACCTCGAAGCTCGAGATGTTCTCGCCTCGGCGGCGGATGGCGTCCTTGATGCGGTCGACGAAGTAGAAGTTGGCGTCGTCGTCGTAGACGAACGCGTCGCCGGTGTGGAACCAGCCGTTGCGCCACGCGTCCGCGGTGGCCTCGGGCTTGCCGTAGTACCCCGCGTTGATCACCCACGGCTCGCGGGTGCGCACGACGAGCTCGCCGGGCGTGTTCGGGCCGAGCGGCTGGTCGTGCTCGTCGACGATGCGCACCTCGTAGCCCGCCCAACCCGCGCGCAGCTTGCCGCACGAGCGCGCGTTCGCGAGGTCGAAGCCGTCGGAAGCGAACGGCGCGCCGATCTCGGTCATGCCGTAGCCGGTGCCGACGTTGACCCCGAAGCGCCGCTTGAAGTCGTCGACCTGGGGCACGAGCGGTCCCATCATCACGTTGCGCAGCGGCGTGGTCGCGTCGTCGGGCGTCTCGGGGGCGAGCATGAGGAACGGGGCCATCGCGCCGACGAGGCCCGCGCCCGCGATGTCGAAGCGGCGCACGTCGTCCCAGAAGTGCTGGATCGAGAACTGCTCGCGGATCACCATGCGGGCCCGGAACACCGACGCCTGGTAGAGCATCGCCTTCCCCGAGACGTGGAAGGCGGGGTACATCGCGTAGAAGCCCTCGCCCGGGAGCACGAAGTCGTCGGGCGCGGTGGTGACGAACGACCACAGCGTGCCCCACGGCATGAGGACGCCCTTCGACGGCCCCGTGGTGCCCGACGTGTAGATGATCGCGGCGATGTCCCAGTACTCCGGGCCGGGCAGGGCCGCGATCTCGGGGGCGGCAGGATCGGCGCCGGCGAAGAACTCGTCGCCGCGCACGACCCGGCCGCCCAGGGTCTGCTCGAGCTCGGGGAGCTCGACGGTCGCGTCGGGGACGACGACCGTGCGCAGGTGCGCGAGGTCGGCCGCGACCTCGAGCAGCTGGGGCACGAACCGCTCGCTGATGATCAGGACGCGGGCGTCGGAGTCGTCGATGAGGTAGCGCAGCATCTGGCCCCGGTACATCGTGTTGGCCGGGACCTCGACCGCACCGATCCACGTGAGACCGAGCCAGGCGTGGAACGCCTCGAACGAGTTCGGGAGCATCGTCACCACGTGCTCGCCGGGCTGGACGGCGAGCCTGCGGGAGGCGTCGGCCCAACGGAGGTTCGTCTCGTGGAGCTCGCGGCGGGTCTGCACCCGGCCGTCGACGTCCTGCATCGCGATCGCGTCGGGCTCCTCGGCCGCCAGGCGGGCGAGCAGGTGCGGCAGCACGTTGCTCCGGTCGAGCATGCGGTCCCCTCCCTCTCCGGCTCGTTCGCTCGCTTGTTGCTGCTCCGGCTCGTTTCGGCGACGGAACTGGTCGTGGAGCAACCAGATCCGTCGCCGAAAGCAGCGAGTAAGCCGTCGTTCACCAGAGTGTAGGGTCGGGGACGCGGGTCCGGGGCGGTCGGGGCAGGGCGGTCGTACCGGGGACGCGGGTCCGGGGCGGTCGGGGCAGGGCGGTCGGGACAGGGCGGTCGTACCGGGG
>BTUT01000009.1:0-17654 GCA_045862935.1 Acidimicrobiia bacterium | reverse complement strand
TGGACGACGACTACCTCGCCTTCTGGCGCCACTGCGTCGACGACGCGGCCTACGGCACGCTCCTCGCTTGCCGCTTCGTCGGGCGGTACATGGCCGACGCCGGTCGGGGCTCGATCGTGAACGTCACCTCGATGTCCAGCCGGCTCGCGTACGGCGGCCGCAGCGACTACGCCGCCGGGAAGGCGGCCGCGCACCGTCTGGGCTGGGCGCTCGCCGACGAGCTCGGGCCGCTCGGGGTACGGGTGAACGCGGTGGCCCCCGGCTTCATCTGGAGCCCGGTGCTGCAGGAGTGGATCGAGATCACCGCGCGCGCCGAAGGCATCTCCTACGAGGACATGCTCGCCAGGCACGTGCAGAACATGGCGCTCCGGCGCATCGCGACCGAGGACGAGGTGGCCAACGCGGTGCTGTTCCTGGCGTCGGACCTCTCGTCGGGCATCACCGGGGCGACGCTCGACGTGAACGCCGGCCAGCTGTTCCAGTGAGCGGAGCCTTCGATGTCACCTCGTGAGTTCCCCCAGCTCGTCGACGGCCGAGCCACCCCGGCGGCATCCGGGCGCTGGCTCGACAGCATCGACCCGGCGACGGGTGCGGTCTGGGCGCGGATCCCCGCGACCGGGGAGGCCGACGTCGACGCCGCCGTCCGCGCAGCGCAGCGCGCGTTCACCAACTGGTGGGCGCTCCCCACCCTGGCACGCGCCGCGCACCTGCGTGCGATCGCCGACGCCATCGCGGCGAACAGCGCGGAGCTGGCGGAGATCGAGACGCGCGACAACGGTCGCGTCATCAACGAGACCCTCCTCGGTGACCTCCCCGCGTGCGCGCAGATGTTCCACTTCTTCGCAGGTGCGGCCGACAAGCTGCACGGTGACACCGTGCAGGTGGGGAGCGTGAGCTTCAACTTCACGCGGCGTGAGCCCCACGGGGTCGTCGGCGTGATCATCCCGTGGAACGCGCCCTTGTCGCTGATGTCGGCGAAGGTCGGCGCCGCACTCGCGGCGGGCAACACCGTCGTGGTGAAGGCGGCCGAGCAGGCCGCGTGCTCGGTGCTCCACTGGGCGTCGTTGCTCGCGGGCGCGGGGCTCCCGGACGGCGTGGTGAACGTCGTCGCGGGGCTGGGTGAGGACGCGGGCGACGCGCTGGTGCGCCACCCGGGGGTCGGTCGGCTGACGTTCACCGGATCGACGGGGACGGCCCGGGTGATCAACGAGCGCGGCGCGGACCGCATACGTCCGTTGCACTTCGAGCTGGGCGGCAAGTCCGCCAACATCGTGTTCGCCGACGCCGACCTCGACGCTGCGGCCGCCGGGGTGAGCACGGCCGCGGTGTTCACCGGTGGCGCGGGTCAGACCTGCGTCGCCGGATCGCGGATCCTCGTGCAGGACTCGGTGCTCGACGAGGTGGTCGAGCGGGTGCGGGAGATCGCGGCCGGTGTCCGCCTCGGCGATCCCATGGACCCGACCACGACGATGGGGCCGGTGGTGTCCGACGAGCAACTCGCCCGCGTGCGCGGCTTCGTGGAGGGAGCACCCTCCGAGGGCGCGGAGCTGCTGTTCGGCGGGCGGGTCGGCGGGCAGGAGCTCTTCGACGCGGGCTCGCCGTTCGCCGGGGGCTCCTGGGTCGAGCCCACCCTGTTCCGGGTCTCCGGCAACGCCGCGCGCATCTGCCGTGAGGAGGTGTTCGGCCCGGTGGCGGTGGTGATGCCGTTCTCGTCCGACGACGAGGCGCTCGCGCTCGCCAACGACACCACGTACGGCCTCGCGGCCGGCGTGTGGACGAGCGACCTGAAGCGCGCGCACCGCTTCGTGCGCGACCTCGACGCCGGGTCGGTGTGGGTGAACGCCTACCGCCGCATCCACTGGGCGCTGCCCTTCGGCGGCTTCGGCGACTCGGGCTACGGCAAGGACTCGGGCTGGGAGAGCGTGCTCGAGAACACCCGCATCAAGACCGCGTGGATCGACCTCACGTGAGTCGCTCCGCGCACCCGCTCCGCGACCGCGCCGCGATCGTGGGGGTGGGGCGCACGGAGTACTCGCGGGACTCGGGAGTGAGCACCCTCACCCTCGCCCTGCGCGCGATCAGCGCCGCGCTCGACGACGCGGGTCTGAGCACCGCAGACGTCGACGGTGTCGCGTGCCACCGGGTGGGGGACTCCGTGCAGGCGACGCTCGTCGCGCAGAGCCTCGGCATCCGCGACCTCCGCTACCACCTCGACCTGTTCGGAGGGGGCAGCCAGTCGGCGTGGACGGTCGGGTCCGCCGCGGTCGCCGTCGCGGCGGGCGTCGCGGAGTGCATCGTGTGCTGGCGCGCCGTGAACGCGCGCTCGGAGTTCCGCATGGGCGGCACGGGGCGATCTGCACCCGACACGCTCGAGTTCCAGTACCAGGCTCCGTACTGGTACGCGACGCCGCCGCAGCAGTTCGCCATGGTGGCGCGCGCGTACATGCACGCGCACGGGGTCACCGCCGAGGATCTGGGCCGCGTCGCGATCAACCAGCGAGCGCTCGCGGTGTTGAACGAGCGCGCGGTGATGCGCACGCCGCTCACGATGGACGACTATCTCGAAGCACGCATGGTCGTGGAGCCGCTCCGACGCTTCGACTGCTGCCTGGAGACCGACGCGGCCGTCGCGGTGGTGGTCACCACCCGGGAGCGCGCGCGTGATGCGCCCCACCCGCCGACGTTGATCGCGAGTGCCGCGTGCGGCGGAGGGCACACGCTGTTCTCGAACCACCGTGGTGACCTCACGACGACTGCAGCGGCCGAGCTCGCCCCGCGCCTCTACGCGGGCGCGGGACTCTCGCCGGGCGACGTCGACGCCGCCGAGCTCTACGACGCGTTCACGCCGCTCGTGCTGCTCCAGCTCGAGGACTACGGGTTCGCACCCAAGGGCGAGGGCGCAGGCCTGGTGGCCGACGGCGTGACCGCGCTCGGTGGCCGGATGCCCGTGAACACCCACGGCGGGCATCTCTCCGAGGGCTACGTCCACGGGCTCAACCACGTCGCGGAGGCGGTGGACCAGCTGCGCGGGCAGGCAGGAGCCCGCCAGGTCGCCGACGCGGAGGTCGCGCTCGTGACCGGCCAGCCGGGCTACGTCGCGGGCACCTCGTCGGCCTTGCTCCTGCGGCGGGCGTCATGAGCGCGTCGGGACCGGCCGCCCCCGCCCGGCCGCACCCGACCGTCGACCGCGACTCCGTGGAGTGGTGGGCGGCGCTCGGTCGCCACGAGCTCGTGCTGGCGCGGTGTGAGCGCTGCGGCGCGTGGCGCTGGCCACCCCGGGCGATGTGCAACCGCTGCGGATCCCTGGCGTGGACGTTCCGCGCGGTGTCGGGACGGGGAGCGATCGCCAGCTGGATCGTGAACCGGCACGGGTTCGGCGGGGCGTTCCCGCTGCCGTCGACCGTGGTGCTCGTACGCCTCGCGGAGCAGGACGACCTCCTGTTGCCGGGCGGCTGGGCGGGCAGCGCGGACGGGAGCGACCTCGTGATGGGGATGCCGGTGGTCGCGGGCTTCGAGGACGTCGCGTCCGACGATGCCGGCGATGCGTTCACCGTGCTGCGCTGGAGGGATGCTGGCGGATGAGCTCGATCGTGCGGCCCTGGCAGGCGGTTGACTACGAGCGGCTCGCGCGCGAGTACGTTCCCCCGCCCGAGTACTTCGACACCGCGTACCTGCTCGACCCCGACACGATCGCGGCGACGCAGCTCGCGCGACTGCGAGCCCGCGCCGAGCGCGCCGCGTCGGTCCCGTTCTTCCGCGATCGATGGGCAGCGGCGGCCGTCACGCCCGACGACCTGCGCTCCCTCGACGACCTCTGGAGGTTCCCCACCTACACCGTCGACGACATCCGCCAGAGCATCGACGCGCACCCGCCGTTCGGCGACTACCAGGGAGTCGTCCCCCAGGACGCGGCGCGCGAGCCGATGCGGGTGTTCATGTCGGGCGGGACCACGGGCAAGTCCCGACCCACCTTCTACACGCAGTGGGACCGCGAAGTCGGCGGGGTGCTCACCGCGCGTGCGTTCTACCGGCAGGGGATCCGTCCCGGCGACGTGGTGCTGAACTCGTGGGCCTACGGGTTGCACAACGGCGCGTTCGCGTTCGACGAGGCGTTGCACCGTTGGCTGAGCTGCGTGGTGCTCACCACCAGCACCGGCAACGTCACGAGCACCGAGCGGCAGGTGGAGCTGGCCATCGAGTACGGCGCGTCGGCGATCTGCACGACGGGCGACTACCTGCTGCGCATCGCCAACGCGGCGCGCGAGATGGGCTACGACCCGAAGGCGGATCTGCAGCTGCGGGCGCTCCCCAACATCGGCGATCCCGACGTGCTCTCCGAGACCTTCGGGATCGAGTACTTCCGCTCGTACGGGTTCCACGAGGTGCAGTGGGTGTCGGTGGAGTGCCCCGCGCACGACGGGCTGCACATCTTCGAGGATGCGTTCGTCGTGCAGATCGTGGATCCCGAGACCGGTGAGGAGCTCCCCGACGGTGAGCTGGGCGCGATCGTGATCACCGAGCTCTACAAGACCGGCAGCCCGCAGTTCCGGTACAACATCATGGACCTGTCCTGGCTCTATCCCCGCGAGCGGTGCGCGTGCGGTTCGTGGACCCGGCGCATGGGCCCGTTCTCTGGACGGGGGGACAACATGGTGAAGCTGCGGGGCATCAACCTCTGGCCGGAGGGCGTGGGTGAGGTGGCCTGCGCGGTCGACGGCGTCGAGCCCGACTACTTCGTGCGGGTGTGGCGCGACGGCAACCGCGACGAGATGGAGATCGCCGTGGTGAGCGCGACCGATCCGGCGACGTTCGACACGCGTCGCGAGGAGCTCGAGCGGGTGCTCCACCAGCGCTTCGGCGTGAAGATCCACGCGCGCGTCGTCGGCCCCGGCGCGCTCGACGACGACACCGAGCTCCACACGTCCCCCAAGCCCAAGCGCTTCCGCGACGAGCGTTGAACCCTTGTTTGGACGGCTTGCGGCGCCAGGGCGCCGGCAAGCGTCCAAACAGGAGAGGAGAGTCGAATGGCGGAGCCCCGACCGATCGGCAAGGTGTACAACATCGCGCCGCAGCCGCCCGACGAGGCGCACACCCGGTGGTTCCCCGCGGGCGTCGTGCGCGTCGGCGTGGAGTATCGCAACGTGACTCCCGATGCGCTGCTCGAGCTCTACGGCGACGACCCGGACCAGCTCGCGGAGCTGCTCGAGAAGTCGCCCGAGGGCGGTTTCGCCGACGAGGGGGTCTCGCTCCACGTCAACGGCGCCGACGACGGGCACGAGTACCTGCGCTTCGACGTCTTCGACGGTGAGCCGCACTACCACTACGTCCACAGGGTCGCGCCGGGGGACGAGGTGGTGAACCAGGTCGTCGACTACGACGTCGCGGCGAACGGGGACATGCTCCCCTGGGCGCTCGAGTGCATCCGCACGCGCCTGGTCGAGATGCTTCCCCGTGCGGGCGGCTCGTCGTTGGTCCCGAGGCTGGACCAGCCGTCGATCGACGCGATGCTCGCGGAGGTGACCCCGATCGCGGAGGGCGCCCAGCGGGCCCACCGCGCGCAGCGGGCTCAGCGCACCGAGGACGCCGACCGCGCCGACCGCGCCGACCGCGCCAACCGCGCCGACCGCGGCCGCTCGTGAGCCCGACCATGACTGCCGCTGCCGTGCCCCGGGTCGAGTCCAGCGCCGGTGCAGCCACGCGCGAACGCCTCATGCGTGCGGCCGAGCGCCTGTTCGCCGAACGGGGCATCGACGCCGTGTCGATCCGGGACATCACGAACGAGGCCGGGGCGAACTCGGCGTCGATCCACTACCACTTCGGTTCGAAGGCCGACCTGGTCGCGGCGATCCTCGCGTGGCGCGCCGCCGAGGTCGGCGCGCGCCGCGCTGCGTGGCTGGAGCGCATCGAGGCCACCGACGAGCCGACGTTGCGGGAGGTGGTCGAGGCGTTCGTCGTGCCCACCGCGGAGATGGCCGCCGACGTCGCGGGCGGCGGCCAGCACCACATCGGCTTCCTCGCGGCGGTGCTCGCGCACCCGGGCCTCATGCCCCTCGTGATCGACGCCTTCGAGCCCTACACGGAGCGCTTCGAGGCCGCGCTCGCTCGGGTCACGCCGCACCTCTCGCATGACGTGCGCGAGCTGCGCCTCGCCCTCGCCAAGGACATGGCCAACCGGGTGATCGGCCAGCCCGAAGGTCCGGTCCACGCGTGGATCGCGTTGCGCGCTCCCGGCGCCGACCGGCCCCTCGCCGAGCGTCTCGTCGACTTCCTGACCGGCGCGTTCGCCGCGCCGAACACCACCTGACGCGGGAGACGTGGGAGACGTGGGAGACGTGGGATGACGCAGATCGTGGATGGGCTCTGCAACGCGTTCCTGCCGCGGTACGCGGACGCGTGGGACGAGGCGATCGCCGCGCAGGGAGTCCCGGTGAAGGTCCGTCGTGATCCCAGCGACGGCTTCGCCGAACCCGCCGAGCTCGTCGCCCGCATGGACGAGCTCGGCGTCGCCACGGTGATGCTCGTGGCCGGTGATCCGCAGCATCACCCGGGCGCCTTCGACTTCTCCGCGCTCACGTTCCGCCTCGACGACGTGCGCGCGCTCGTCGACGCGCACCCCGGGCGCTTCGTGGCGCACTGGTGCATCGACCCGAGCCTCGGCATGGCGGGGGCCGACCGGGCGCGCGAAGCGCTCGCGCAACCGTGGGTGGTCGGCCTCTACAACCACGTGCACTCGTGGGATCGACCGTTCGATCACGCCGACCTGTACCCGTTCTACGCCCTCGCCGCCGACGTGGACGTCCCGGTCACCATGCAGGCGGGGACGTCGGGCGGGTTGATGCCGAGCGAGTGCGGACGCCCGATCGGCGTCGATCGCCCGGCGCTCTACTTCCGCCGCGTGCGCTTCGTGCTCTCGCACACGGGCTGGCCGTGGGTGGACGAGGCGATCGCGATGGCCCTGAAGTTCCCCAACGTGTTCCTCGGCACCGCCGCGTACCCCCCGAAGCACTGGGCGTCGGCGGTCCACGACTTCGTGCGCGGCCCGGGACGCGCCAAGACGGTCTTCGCCACGAACTTCCCGGTCGTCGGCCACCGCAACGCCCTCGAACAGGTCGCGGCGCTCGGCCTCCCCGCCGGCACGCGTGCCGCGCTTCTCGGCGACACCGCGCGGCGCGTGTACACGCGACTCCCGTGAGCCGCGTCGTCCCCGAGCCCGAGGCCAAGGCGCTGCTCGCGGCACGCGGCGTCCCCGTGCCCCGTGGCGTGATCGTGGTGCGCGGCGACGCCCGCAGCTCGGCGGCGACCGCCGGTCTGCGCGCTCCGCTGGTCGTGAAGGCGTTCGGTGCCGCGATCGTGCACAAGACGGATGTCGGTGCCGTGCAGCTCGGCGTCGATCACGACTCGATCGAAGGGGCGATCTCCGCGATGGACGACGCGCTGCGCGCTCGCGGCCTCCGCGCGGACGGCTTCCTCGTCGAGGAGCAGGCCGCGGCGGGTGTCGAGCTGCTGGTGGGAGCCACGCGCGGGCCGTACGGCATCGCCGTCACCGTGGGTCTGGGGGGAACCCTGGCGGAGGTGCTGGACGATGTCGCGGTCCGGCTCGCACCGCTCGATCGGGTCGACGCCGAGGAGCTGCTCGACGGCTTCCGCGCGGCACGCGTGCTGCGTGGTGCCCGGGGCGGGGCGCCGGTCGACCGCGACGCGCTGGTGGCGGTGCTCCTCGCGATCGCGGGTCGCGGCGGATTGGTCGACGACCTCGGCGACCGGTTCGACGAGCTCGACTGCAACCCGGTGATCGCGCGCTCCGACGGTGCGATCGCCGTCGACGTCCGCCTCGTGGAGCGGAGCGCCGCGCCCGCATCCACCACCGGACCCGGTCTCGCGCCCGCACGCAGTGCCGCGTCCGGTGAGCCGCCCCCGCTCGACTTCGCGGCCCTCTTCTCGCCCCGCTCGGTCGCGGTGGCCGGTGTCAGCACCACCAGGCCCGGATTCGGGAACCGGGCGGTGGCGGCCTACCGGGCGTTCGGCTGGACCGATGGCCTCGCCGTGATCCATCCCAGTGCCGTTCGGGTCGACGGTGTGCGCGCGTACCCATCGGTCGCGGCGGTCGAGGGCGGCGTCGACTACCTCCTCGCGGCAGTGCCGGCCGAGGCCTGTGCCGACCTCATTCGTGGCGCGGCCGGTCAGGCGCGCGTCGTGCACGTGATCAGCGGCGGGTTCTCGGAGGCGGGCGAGCGCGGCGCGAGCCACGAGCGAGCGCTCCTCGCCGCGGCACGTGCGACCGGGGTCCGCATCGTCGGGCCCAACTGCATCGGGGTGTACGCGCCCGCGGGTCGCCAGACGTTCCAGCTCGACGTGCCGACCGAGCCCGGTGTGGTCGGAGTGGTGAGCCAGAGTGGCGGGCTCGCGGGCGACATCGTGAAGGTGGGCGCCGCACGCGGTCTGCGCTTCTCGAAGGTCGTCTCGGTGGGCAACTGCGTCGACGTCACCCCGGCCGAGATCGTCGAGCACCTCGTGTCCGACGACGAGACCCGAGTCGTCGGCTGCTACCTCGAGGGTGCCCGGGACGGCGAACGACTCGTGCGCGCGCTGCGCGCCGCACGCGGTCGGGTGCCGGTCGTCGTGATGACCGGCGGCCTGAGCGAGCAGGGCGGGGCGGCGGCGGTGTCGCACACGGGAGCGCTCACCGGTGACCGACGGGTCTGGGACGCCATCCAGGCCGCGACGGGTGTCGCCGTGGTGGAGCGCCTCGAGGACTTCCTCGGTGCGCTCGTGCTCGCGCAGCGCTACGGGGACCAGCGGGTGCCCGCGACCAGTGATGTCCTCGTGATGGGGGTCGGTGGCGGCGCCTCGGTCCTGGCCACGGACGCGTGTGACCGAGCCGGTCTGGCGGTGACGGCGGTCGAGGGTCCCGGCATCGAGCGCCTGCGGGCCCTGGGCTACGGAGCCGGCACCAGCGTGGTGAACCCGGTCGAGATCGGTGTGGGGCCGGCCGCGCCCGCCGACGTGCTCGTGACCGCGCTCGACGCCGTCCTGGGCGGGCAGCCCTACCCCGACGTGCTGGCGCACGTCAACGTGCAGGCGTACTACGGCTACGGGACGGGGGGCACCGCTCCACTGTGCGCCCTCATCGAGTCGCTCGGCGCGGCGCTGAACGGGCTCCGATACCCTGCGTCACGAGTGGTGCTGGTGACGCGGAACCTCGACGTCGCCCCCGGCGCCGACGTCGACGCGGTGCTCGCCGCATCGACGGCCGCGGGCGTGCCGGTGTTCCGGACCTTCGACGAGGCCGCGGCCGCCATCGCCGCGCTGAAGGCGTTCACCACGACACGATCCGACATCCGCGAGGAAGAGGGGCGATGAGCGCATCCACGATCACGATCCTCGACCCGAGGGTGGTCCCACCCCGCGCGCCGGAGACGCCCACGTTCCGGGTCGACGGACCGATCACGGGCAAGGTCGTCGGCCTGCGCCTCGATACGGCCTGGCGCTCGTACGTCGCGATCGTCGACGAGTGGGAGCAGATGTTGAGGGCGGACGGCGCGATCCCGAAGGTGCTGTGGGCAGGGGAGCGTGTCGGGGAGGAAGGGGAGCAGACGCGTGCCGACCTCGAGGAGTGGTCGCGCCTCGTCGACATCGGGGTGGTGGGCCTCGGCAACTGAGGCTCGTGCACGTCGTGGAGTGTCCACGACACCGTCCTCGTCGAGGCGCTGCACAAGCCGGCGGTCGTCGTCGTCACCGAGGAGTTCGTGACGATCGCCACGCGCATCGCCGCGTTGAAGGGGCACGCGAGCCTGCGCCAGCTGGTCCTGCCCTACCCGCTGGAGACGCGCCCCGAGGACGAGTGCCGGGAGATCGCGCGTGACTCCTACCCTCGGCTGCTCACGACCCTCGGGGTCGTCGCGTGAGTCCGGCGGAGCTCCGAAGCGAGCGCCTGGAGGTGCCGGCCGATCCGCGGGCGCTGTACGAGTACTCGCTCGCGCACGGCTTCGGCGACGGCCTGCCTCTGTTCGCACCCACCGAGGACGAGGTCGGCGCGCTGCTCGACGCGACCCCGCTGCCCCCGGACCACGTGCTCGGGGTCCTCGCGCCGGCCAACGTCGAGGCGGCCGTCGAGAAGGTGGCGGTGAACGCGGCGATGGCCGGGGTCACGCCGGCGGCGTTCGGCTACGTGATCGCGGCGCTCGAGGCGATCCTCCAGCCACCGTTCAACTGGTCGGCGCTCGCGGCGACCACGTCGAGCGTGACCGCCATGCTGATCGTGAACGGCCCGAGGCGCGCCGAGCTCGAGTTCGACATGGAGACCGGGTGCATGGGCGGCGCCGCCGGGCGAGGGTCCATGACCGTGGGCCGTGCCGTCCAGCTCTGCTTGCGCAACATCGGCGGCCAGAAGGTGGGCGTGACGTCGAAGAGCGTCTTCGGTCAGCCGGCCCGGAGCGCGGGGCTGTGCTTCGGTGAGTGGGAGGAGGAATCGCGCTGGCCGTCGCTCGCCGAGCGCGGAGGGTTCGCGCCGGCGGACGAGGTGGTGACCGTGCACGCGGGCAAGGGCACGTTCCCGTTCGCCGACATCCACAACGACGACGCGCGTGACCTGCTCTACCTCGTGGCGAAGACGCTCGCCTTCCCGCTCGCCAACATGTACCTGGGCACCGCGGCGGGGCACGGGGAGACGGTCGTGTGCTTCAACCCGGTGTGGGCCCAACGGTTCGCCGCCGCGTTCCCCGACGTCGCCGATCTCCAGGCCTTCGTCCAGGAGCACGCGTGGCAGCCGGTCGAGCTCTGGCCGGAGGCCAACCGCGCGATCCTCGAGAGCCAGGGCAAGGTCGACGCCGGTGGGCGCGTCCACATCGCCGAGCGCGCGGACCAGTGGATCCCCGTCGTGTGCGGCGGCCGCGGGAGCCTGCACGGCATCGCGCTCACGTCGTGGGGCGAGTCCACCCTCCAGAGCGTCGCGGTCCGCCGCTGACCCACCCGAGATGCGTCCCACAGCCGCGCATACGTGCACTGGGGACGCATCCCGAGATGCGTCTCACAGCCGCGCATACGTGCACTGGGGACGCATCTCAGCTCTCGGTGTCGGGTCAGTCCTCCATGCGGAAGCCGAGCTTGAGCCCCACCTGGAAGTGGTCGATCGCGCCGTCCTTGATGTAGCCGCGGATCTCCGTCACCTCGAACCAGTTCAGGTGGCGCACCGACTCCGCCGCGCGGGTGACGCCGTTGCGGATCGCCTGGTCGACCCCCTCGGGTGAGGTGCCGACGACCTCGGTGACCTTGTACGTGCTGTCCATCAGGCGCTCCTGTCTGTGGGGTTCGTCGGCTCACCACCACGGGTCGTGGAGGGACCGCTCCTTGGCGAACTTCTGGGCCGACAGCGTCGCCCCGTTCATCGTCGGGGCGTCGGGATCGGACGCACACCAGGCGATCACCGCGGCCGGGACCGTGGGCGGCGCGCCGGGATAGACCCCCTCGAGGCCGAGCGCCCGGGCGTTGACCTCCATGCGCTCCGTCACCACGTACCCGGGCTCGACGTTGAAGATGCGGATCCCCTGGTCACCGTGCTCCACCGCGATGATCCCGGCCAGGCGGTGGAACGCACCCTTGGACATCGCGTACGCGCTGCCCCAGCCGCCTTCGCCGGCAGGCGCGGGCGGATCGGAGAACGCGACGGCCGAGGTGACGTTCACGATCGTCCCGCCCCCCGCGTCCACCATGCGCGGGAGCACCGCCTTGATCATCACCACCTGACTGACCACGTTCGCCTGGAGCTTCGTCTCGATCATCTCGAGCGTGGTGTCGGCGAACCGGATCATCGACCCGGGGCCGGTGTGGACGGCGTTGTTCACGAGCGTGTCGATGCGCCCCCACTCGTCGTAGACCTGGTCGGCCGCCGCCTGCACCGACGTACGGTCGAGGAGGTCCATCGCGATGGGGAGGGCGCGTCGCCCGGCGCGCTCGACGAGCGCCGCGGTCGTGTCGAGGCTCCCCGGTACGGTGCGGCCGCTCGTGTCGGAGTCGTCGAGCCCCTCGCCCTCGTGCACGGTTCGGGCGGTGAACGCGACGTCGAACCCGGCCTCGGCGAGGGCGACGGCGGTCGCCTTCCCGATGCCACGGCTCGCTCCGGTGACCAGGGCGGTGGGTGTCGTCATCGGCTAGAACGTATTCCACTTCGCTCACCCCATGCCCACCCGTCGGCGTGCACGGGAGGTCGGATGCTCCAGGGTCTCGATGGCAAGGTCGCGCTCGTCACGGGCGCGGGCCGCGGCCTGGGTCGGGCCCACGCGCTCGAGCTGGCCCGCCAGGGCGTGAGGGTCGTCGTGAACGACTTCGGGCGGACCCTCGCGGGCGACGACGACGAGAACCCCGCCGAGCAGGTGGCTGTCGAGATACGCGCCGCGGGCGGCGAGGCCGTTTCCGACACCGGCGACGTCGCGGGCTGGGACGATGCGCGCGCGATGGTGCAGCGCGGCGTCGAGGAGTGGGGGCGCTTCGACATCCTGGTCAACAACGCGGGCTTCCTGCGCGACCGGATGCTCTTCAACATGAGTGAAGCCGACTTCGACGACGTCGTGCGCGTGCACCTCAAGGGCCACTTCTGCACGATGCGCCACGCAGCGGAGCACTGGCGTGCCGTGTCGAAGTCCGCGGACGGCCCCGTGTACGGCCGGATCGTGAGCACGGCGTCCGAGGCCATGCTGATCGGCAGCCCCGGTCAGCCCAACTACGCGCCCGCGAAGGCCGGGGTCGTGATGTTGACCCTCGTCGCCGCGAACAGCCTCGGGCGCATCGGTGTGACGGCGAACGCGATCGCTCCCCGGGCCCGCACCCGCATGACGGAGGACCTGCCCGGCTTCCAGCAGGCGGCGGTGGAGGGGGACTTCGACCCGTTCGGGGCCGAGCACGTGTCGCCGCTCGTGGCGTACCTCGCGTCGCCCGCCGCCGCGAGGGTCTCGGGCCAGCTCTACGTGGTACACGGCCGGACGATCTCCGTCGTGCACGGCCCGTTCGTCGAGCAGACGTTCGAGATCGCCGACCGGTGGACGCCCGATGCGGTCGCCGCGGTGCTCACCCCGTTCTACGACGAGCGACGGCCCGTGGAGCAGGGCTTCATGCTCCAGCCCGGGCCCGGGGCGCAGGGCCGATGACGATCGACCCCACCCCGTTCACGGTCGACGTCCCTCAGGCGGTGCTCGACGACCTGCACGAGCGCCTCGCGCGCACCCGGTTCCCCGAGCAGATCCCCGGTGCCGGGTGGGACTACGGGACCGAGCTCGCGTACCTGCGCGAGCTCGTCGCGTACTGGCGCGACATCTTCGACTGGCGCGCGCAGGAAGCCCGGCTCAACGCGTTCGACCAGTTCACCGCCACGATCGACGGGGCGAACGTCCACTTCATCCACCAGCGTTCACCCGAGCCGGGGGCGCTGCCGTTGGTCATCACCCACGGGTGGCCGGGGTCGGTGGTCGAGTTCCTCGACGTGATCGGGCCGCTCACCGACCCGCGCGCCCACGGCGGCGACCCGGCCGACGCGTTCCACGTCGTCGCGCCGTCGATCCCGGGCTACGCCTTCTCGGGCCCCACCGTCGACCGCGGTTGGAACCCGCGCCGGATCGCGGAGGCCTGGGCCACGCTGATGGCCGGCCTCGGCTACGACCGGTACGGCGCGCAGGGCGGCGACTGGGGGGCGATCATCACCACCCAGCTCGGATTGGCGGACCCCGAGCACCTCGCGGGGATCCACCTCAACATGGTCGTCGCCGGCCCGCCTCCCGACGGCGACCCCGAGCCGCTCAGCGAGGCCGACCAGCAGGCCCTCGCCGACATGGCCGCGTACTTCGAGACCGACAGCGGCTACATGCAGATCCAGTCCACGAAGCCCCAGACGATCGGCTACGCGCTCGACGACTCGCCCGCGGGCCTGGCGGCCTGGATCGTGGAGAAGTTCCGGTCGTGGTCCGACTGCGACGGCGACGTCGAGTCGGCGTTCACCCGCGACGCGCTCCTCGCGAACGTGATGTGCTACTGGTGCACCGGAACCGCCCACTCGTCGGCGCGGCTGTACTTCGAGAACCGGGTGGCGGGCGCTGGGGGCCTCGGGAGCGGTGGCCGGGTCGAGGTGCCCACCGGGGGCGCGATCTTCCCGCGTGAGATCATCCGCCCGGCGCGGCGGTGGGCCGAGCGCAGCTATCACGTCACCCACTGGACGGAGATGCCCCGCGGCGGCCACTTCGCGGCCATGGAGCAGCCCGACCTCCTCGTCGACGACGTGCGCGCGTTCTTCCGCACGGTCCGCTGACCGCGGAGGCGACGCGAGCGCATGGCGGTCCGACGGGTGGTCACCGGGGTCGACGACCGAGGCCGGTCGGTGTTCCTCTCCGACGGGCCCGCGCACGGGGGCGACGCGTGGGCCGAGGTGTGGCTGACCGATCCCGTGCTCGGCCTCGACGCGGTCGTCGACCCGAACCTGGGGTTGGGCGTGCTCGAGCCACCCGCGGGCGGGACGGCGTTCCGGGTGTTCCAGGTACCACCCGATGCCGTCATGCGGGAGCGGATGGCGGCGAACCCGAACGGGATCGAGGGCGTGGAGCCCGACGGCTTCCACACCACCCGGACTCTCGACTACGTGATGGTGCTGGAGGGCGAGATCACGCTCGAGCTCGATGCGGACGAGGTCACGCTCGGTCCGGGCGACTGCGTGATCCAGCGCGGCACCCGGCACGCGTGGCGGAACCGGGGCGAGCACCCGGTGCGGATGATGGCGGTGATGCTGAGCACCCGCTCGGCGCCCGGCGGCCCGGGGTCGGACGGACCGGGACCGGGCGGCCCAGGGCCACATGGTTCGGGGCCACATGGCTCGGGATCGGGCGGCGCGGGTGCCCACGAGGACGGGGCCCGCGACCCGGGGACCCCCGACGGGGAGGCATGAGTCGATGGCACTCCAGGACTTCACCGGCCGGACGGCGGTGATCACGGGGGCGGGGAGCGGCATCGGGCGGGGCATGGCCCTCCACGCCGCGGCCGAGGGCATGCAGGTGGTGATCAGCGACGTCGAGCAGGGTGCGCTCGCCGAGACCCGCGACCTGGTGCTGGCGGCGGGTGCCGAGGCGCTCGCGGTGCGCACCGACGTGGGCGACCCCGACGCGGTCGATGCACTCGCCGACGCGGCGTTCGAGCGGTTCGGCGCGGTGCACCTGGTGCACAACAACGCCGGTGTCTTCCAGGCCGGCATCTCGTGGCAGCGCACCCTCGCCGACTGGGAGTGGGTGCTGCGGGTCAACTTCTGGGGCGTGCTGCACGGCGTCAAGGCGTTCGTGCCCCGGCTGCTCGACCAGGAGCAGCGAGCCCGGGAGTCCGGCGGGACCGACGGCGACATCCACATCGTCAACACGTCGTCGCTCGCGGGGATCACCACGGTCGCGTACAGCGGGCCGTACGTGGTCTCGAAGTTCGCGTGCGCGGCGCTCACCGAGTGCCTCGCCCACGACCTGCGCGCGCAGGGATCGACGATCGGGGTGTCGTGCCTCGTGCCGGGGGCCGTCGACACGCGGATCGCGCAGTCCACCCGGAACCGGCCCGACGAGCCGCCGGGCGAGGCGCAGGCGGGGGATCACTGGTTCGTTGCCGAGGCGCTGGGCTCGATGACCGCCGAACGTGGCATCCCGCCGGTCGACGCCGCGCGGATGGTGTTCGACGGCATCCGTGCCGGGCAATTCTGGATCTGTACGACCGACGCCTACGACGCGATCCTGGCGCCACGCTGCGAGGCGCTCCTCGCCCATCGGCTCCCGCCGGGCGCGGAGTACTGACCCGATGGACGTGGAGCGCTTCCGGGTCGACGTGCCCGACGCCGTGCTCGACGACCTGCGTGAGCGGCTCGCCCGCACGCGGCTGCCGAACCAGATCGAGGGCGTGGGCTGGGCGCAGGGCACCGAGCTCGGGTATCTCACCGATCTGATCGCGTACTGGCGTGACGGCTTCGACTGGCGCGCGCAGGAAGCCCGGCTCAACGCGTTCGACCAGTTCGTCACCGAGATCGACGGCCAGCGCCTCCATTTCGTCCACCAGCGCTCGCCCGAGCCCGGGGCGCTGCCGTTGCTCATCAGCCACGGCTGGCCGGGGTCGGTGGTCGAGTTCCTCGACGTGATCGGGCCGCTCACCAACCCCCGCGCGCACGGCGGTGACCCGGCGGACGCGTTCCACGTGGTCGCACCCTCGCTCCCCGGGTACGGGTTCTCGGGGCCCACGCACGAGCCCGGTTGGCACCCGCGGCGCATCGCCGGCGCGTACGTGCACCTCATGGCCGCGTTGGGCTACACGCGCTACGGCGCGCAGGGCGGAGACTGGGGCTCCATCGTCTGCGCGAACGTCGCCGACCTCGATCCCGCGCGCGTCGCCGGGCTCCACCTGAACTTCCTCACCGTGCCGAGACCCGCCGACGCGGATCTGGCGTCCCTCACTCCCGATGAGCAGCGCGACCTCGCAGCGGTCGGCGAGTGGCGTCGTACCGGGGTGGGCTACCAGGAGATCCAGGGCACGAAGCCCCAGACGCTCGGCTACGCCCTCGAGGACTCGCCGGCGGGACTGTGCGCGTGGATCGTGGAGAAGTTCGGCGCGTGGTCCGACGGTGGGCCGTCACCCGAGTCGGCGTTCACCCGTGACCAGCTCCTCACCAACGTCACCACCTACTGGGTCACGGGCACGGCCACGTCGTCGACGCGGCTCTACTACGAGATGCGCCAGGTGGGTCGCGACGCGCTCCCGCAGGCCTACGTCGCGGTGCCCACCGGCGTGGCCAGCTTCCCGGGTGAGGTCACGCGCACACCGCGGTCGTGGGCGGAGCACCGCTACCACATCGTCCACTGGACGGAGCAGCCTCGGGGCGGGCACTTCGCGGCGATGCAGGTGCCCGATCTCTTCGTCGACGACGTCCGCACCTTCTTCCGACCGCTCCGATGACGCGCTGAGCCTGGGGATGGGGATGGCAGAGCACTCCGAGGTCCGGTACGCGGCGAGCGGCGAGCTGAGCATCGCGTACCGCGTCCTCGGGCTGGGTCCACCCGATCTGCTGTTCATCCCCGGCTTCGTGTCGAACGTGGAGCTGATGCCCGAGGTCCCGTGGATCGCGCACGACCTCGACCGGTTCGCGGGGATGGGCCGGACGGTGTACCTCGACAAGCGGGGCGTGGGCCTCTCGGACCGGAGTCTCGGTTCGGGGACGCCCGAAGACCGCATGGACGATCTCCGCGCGGTGCTCGACGCGGCGGGCGGCGAGCAGGCGACGGTCGTGGGGGTGTCGGAGGGCGGGCCGCGCGCGCAGCTGTTCGCCGCCGCGCAACCCCAACGGGTGCGCTCGCTCGTCCTCTGGGGCACCTGGGCCCGGACCCTCTACGCGGACGACTACCCCGACGGGGTGGCCCCGGAGGTGGTCGAGCGGTTGACCTCCGCGGTCGAGCGCAAGTGGGGCACCGGCCGGGCGCTGCGCTACTTCGCGGATCTCCCCGACGACCCCACCACGGAGCGGATGACCGCACGCTTCGAGCGGATGAGCCTCACCCCCCGGGCGGCGGCCGACATCCTCCAGCGCAACATCGAGATCGACGTGCGCCCGGTCCTCGACGCGATCCACGACTGGCAGGACGTGTTCCTCAGCGTGCTCGGCC
>BTUT01000008.1:7374-17845 GCA_045862935.1 Acidimicrobiia bacterium | reverse complement strand
GGTCCGGGGCCACGGCTCCGGACGCGACCTCGCCGGACGGGCCCATCAGGCCGAGCACGGCCTGGCGCTGGCGGGCGGGGCCGGGCGTCACGTCGGTCGTCGCGCTCGCCGCGTCGGGCGCGCGGCCGTCCGCGTTGCCGATCACCGCACGGTCGATCCCGGCACGCTCGAGCGCGGCCGCGAGCGCGCCGACCTCGGTGTCGTAGTGGAGGCGGGCGTTCGCATCCCGGATGGCCACGATCCCCGTCTGCACGATGTCGCCCGACGCCTTCCGTCCGGTGCGCTGCGTGAACGCGTCACCGGCGCTCACCAGACCGAAGCGCTCGTCCACCATGAGGCCATCACCGTCGGCCTCCGGGACGCCCACGGTTCGGGTTCCCGCACCGAGCGTGGCGTATCCGTCGGCGAGGGGCGTGAACCGGGCATCGACCCGGGTCGAGAGGGCCCCCAGTGCAGCCCGCGCGGTGAAGCGGTCGAGATTCGGCGTCTCCACCCGCGCCACGTCGGCCCACGACACGTACGGGATCGAGAGCACCAGGACGCGCCGCGCCGGCTCGCCGCGCTCCTCCGCCGCGGCGACGCTGCCCGCTCCGGTCGGCACGACCACGGCGAGCAGCGCGAAGGCCGCCAGCCCGCCCGCGAGCATCACCGCGAGTGCCGGCCGGACGCGTACCCGGGCCCTCACCCCGTCCATCAGGGCTCGAGCGCTGCGTCGGCGGGCTCGAGGTCACGCGTGCGGGCCCGCCGCGGCCGGGGGATCGGCTGGTGGCGCACCAGGCGCAGCCCGCCCACGTACGCCGCACCACCCGCGATCCCGAGCGCACCCACGAGCAGGGCCGTCAGCAGGCGAGAGGACGGCTCCACCGCGGCCCCGACGAGCCAGCAGACCACGGCGACGGGGGTCGCGACGGCCACGCTGGAGAGCAACGCGCCCGGCCACGTCGACTCCCCGGTCCGCCGGTGCAGCGCGATGCCGAGGACCGCGGCTCCTGCGAGGTACGCGAACGAGTGCCCCAGGCCGAGCATCCCGACGGTCGCCCCGCCGTCGAACGCCCGCCCGCCGACCACCATCACGACGACCCCCAACACCCCCGAGCAGAGCGCGGCGAGGGCTGGCACCCGGCTGTTGCCGAGCGCGTAGTACGCGCGCGTGAAGAGCAGGAA
Organism: Acidimicrobiia bacterium; assembly: GCA_045862935.1. Taxonomy (GTDB): domain Bacteria; phylum Actinomycetota; class Acidimicrobiia; order IMCC26256; family PALSA-555; genus CAIUKV01. Next base: position 16,681 of record BTUT01000008.1, on the reverse strand, counting down.
GGTGCTGTAGGGGACGAGGCCCACGGCCAGCGACGCGAGCCCCGCGGCGAGCAGCTGAGGGCCGTCGCCGCGCGCCGCACCCCCGAACGCAACCACGCGCATGAGCGGGTAGGCGAGCGCGATCATGAGGGCCGACACCCCGACGACGAGCACCGTGATGTTGTCGAGCGCCCACCGCAGCGAGCGTGCGATGGCGCGTGGCTGGTCTGCCTCCCGCGCGAGGTCGGAGAGGATCGCGGTGTGCACGGGTTGGGCGAGGATCGCGTAGGGAGCGAGGAAGAACACGAACGCCACCTGGTAGGCGACCGTGCCCCCCTTCACGCTGTTGCCGACGACGATGGCCGCGCCGAGCAGCAGGCCCGCCATCGTGTGCTGGAACACCGCCCACCCTGAGAGCCGTAGGACGCGTCGCACCTCCGCGTCGTGGCCACCCAGTCGGGGCACGAGCCGGAAGCCGCTCCGCCACGCGGCGACGGTGGGGATCCCCACGAACGCGGCCACGCCGAGCGTCCCGCCGATCGCGAGGATCAGGGCCTCACCGGTGGTGAGATCCACCGACGGGTCGGGTCCGGCCACGACCCGGAACGCCACCATCGTCGCCACGATGACCACCGTGTAGCCGATCGGCGCGATCGCGGTGACCGTGAGGCGGCGCTTGGCGTAGAGGACCGCGACCGCGATCGCACCGACCGCGTAGAGCATCACCTGGGGGATGAACCAGCGCAGCAGCAGCGTCGACAGCTCCTGCTGCTGCTCGGCCTTCACCGGCTCCGCGACGCCGCGGGTCAGGACGTCGGCGATCCAGGGCGCGGCGACGATCCCCACCACGGTGACCCCACCCAGCACGGCGAGCGCGAGGCCGAGCAGCCGGCTGGCCAGGTGCTCGGCCCGGGCGGTGTCGCCCCGGTCGAGGAGGTCGACGAACGTCGGCACCAGCACCGCCGAGAGCGCGCCTGCGGCGATGAGCTCGAACAGGACGTTGGAGAGCGCGTTGGTGGACTGGTAGGCGTTGCCGAGGTATGTCGTGCCGAGCACCGCGGCGACGACGAGCACGCGCACGAAGCCCACGCTGCGCGACGCGAGCGTGGCGATCCCCATGCCCGTGGCGGCGCGGCGGGCCTCGGGGCGTTCGTCCTCGCGACGGTCACTCGATGGGCTCACACGATCCACCACGCCGGCATCGCCTGGCCGGCCCCCTTCCCGGAGCCGTAGTGGCCGATCGTCCCCTGGCCCCGCTCGCCGAGCACGAGCACCGCAGTGAGGGGCCCCTCGACGGCATCGAGGTTGTCGACGGTCGCGATCTGCTCCGCGAGCGCGTCGTCGTCGCGGATGGCGGCGAGACCTGCGCCCCGCGCGGGCCCGCCGTCCACCGCGTGCCAGTCGTCGGCGACCACGACCGGCGTACCGGCGGTCGCCAGGGCGCGGGCGAGGGGCAGCACGCCCCGGCTCGGCTCGAGCTCCGCGCGGTTGCCGCCCACCAGGAGGACCTTCCCACCTCGACCGTCGAAGTCGGCCGCGTCGAACTGCACCCCGTCGACCTCCTCGGTGGACACGAAACCAGCCGCTTCGAGCTCCGCGAGCAGATCGGGGCGCCCTGCGACTGCCGGCCCGCCGGCCAAGCGCGCCGCGAGCGCGCGAGCCGCGGTCTCACGCACCGCGTTGCGCGACGTCGCCGTGGTGTTCACGATCCGCGCGAGCGCAGCCGCGTCCTCCTCGCGCTCGATGCCCCACTTCGGCTCGAGCCACACGACCCCCGGCACGACGGCATCCGCGCGGCGCGCGAGCCGGACCGCCTGATCGACCCTGTCCTCATCGACGCCTCGCACGGCGACCGGCACGGCGGTGGACCCGCTGAGCCGGTGGGTCGCCGCGAACTCGTCGACGTCCTCGACGATCGCCTCGAGGCGGGCCCGGTCGGCGCGCAGCTCGCCGTTCTCCGCCCTGATCGCGTCGGCCCGGGCCTCGACGGTGTCCACCCGCCCCTGGAGCGTGTCCACCGTGGGCTGGCCGAGCACGCCGTAGCCCATGACGACGCCCACGGCCAGGGCGAGGAACACCGCGATGAGGGAGATGACGTGGAAGCGGAAGTTGATCACAGGGTCCCTAGCGCGTGACGGAGTACCAGAGGTCTTCGAAGGTGATGCGCAGCGCGTCGAACATCGCGTGGATGGGACGCGCCACGATGGCGACGACCATCATCGCCACCAGGGCGGCCGCCACGAGGAGCACCACGTCGAGCCGGCGCACCCGACCCTCGTAGAGACGGCTGACCCCCTTCGCGTCGACGAGCACGGGGCCCAGGCGCAATCGGGTGAGGAACGTCGACGCCATGCCCTTGCGCCCCTTGTCGAGGAACTCGACCATGGTCGCGTGGGTGCCCACGGCCACGATGAGCGAGGCGCCCGCGTCCCACGCGAGGAGCATGGCCACGTCTTCGCTCGTGCCCTCGGCCACGAACTCCTCGTAGGGCACACCCCACTCCACGAGCTGCTCTCGGCCCGGCGCGCGGCCGTCGGGGTGGACGTGGTGCACGAGATCCTTCGCCCGCGCCAGCGCGCTCTCCGACACGGAGTCGAAGTCGCCGATGATGATGTCGGGCTCCAGACCGATCTCGAGGAGCGCGTCGGCACCGCCGTCGACCCCGATGAGGACCGGCCGGTACTCCCGGATGTAGGGCCGCAGCGCGACGAGGTCGCTGCGGTAGTCGTGACCGCGCACGACGACGAGTGCGTGCCGGCCACGGATCTCGGTGCGCAGTGGCGGCAGCACGAGCGGCTCGAACGAGACCCGCGCCTCACGACGGATGTACTCGAGCGTGTTCTCGGCGAAGCGCTCGAGCTCCGCCCCGATCGACGAGCGCGCCACCTCCATGGCTGCTTCGATCTCGGTCCGGCTGCGCTGCTTCCCGGTGGCGAGCAGCTCGTCTCCCCGCCAGATCTCACCGCCCACCACGTGCAGCGCGTCGCCCTCCTGCACACGGTCGAGCAGGTCCGACCCCACCTCGTCGACGAGGGGGATCCCCGCCGCGACCACCCGCAGGGGCCCGAGGTTCGGATAGCGGCCGCTGATCGAGGGGGCGGCGTTCACCACCGCGACGACCTTCGCCTCCACGAGGCCGTCGGCGGCCACCCGATCGAGATCCTCGTGGTCGATGACCGCGATCTCGCCGCCTTCGAGTCGCTTGATCATGTCCTTCGTGCGCCGGTCGACGCGCGCGACACCCACCACGTCGACGGCGTCGAGCACCTCGGGCTGCGATGCGGGCTCCCGGCGACGACCCATCACCGCCGCCCCGCGCGCGCCGGCGCGCGCCCCCCACCGCGGGGCGCCTCGTCCCGGTCGCCACCCGCGCGCGGCCCGCGAGCGGCCGTCTCCGTCCCGGCGTCCGGATGGGCGGCGGCCAGGAGCTCGGCGGCGTGGCGCCGGGCGTGGTCGGACTCCCCCACCCCGGCGAGCATGCGCGACAGCTCGTGGACCCGCGCGTCGCCTTCGACGACCCGGGCCGTGGCCACCGTGCGACCACCACGTTCGATCTTCTCGACCACCACCTGTCGATCGGCGAAGGCGGCCACCTGCGCGAGGTGCGTGACGCAGAGCACCTGGTGACCGCGGCCGAGCACCCCGAGCAGCCGCCCGACCGCGGTGCCGGCCTCGCCGCCGATCCCGGCGTCGACCTCGTCGAACACCAGCGTCGGCGGGGCCTCGGCGCCCACGAGACGCAGGGCGAGCATCGCCCGCGCGAGCTCGCCTCCCGACGCGACCCGCGCGAGGGGCCGCGGTGCTTCACCCACGTTCGCCGCGAGGAGGAACGTCACCTGGTCGGCGCCGTCGTCGGTGAGCTCGCCCGGCTCGACCGCCACCTCGAACACCGCGCGCGGCATCGCGAGGTCGCGCAGGTGCACGGCCACGGCCTCGGCGAGCGGGCCGGCCGCGTGGCGACGCCGCTCGCTCAGCTCGGCCGCGGCCGCGTCTGCCCGAGCACGCGCCGCTGCGATCCGGCCTTGGAGCTGCGCGGCGTGCTCGTCGTGGTGCACGAGCGCCGCGAGCCGAGTCGCGACCTCCGCGCGGTAGGCGAGCACGTCGGCCAGGGCCTCGCCGTACTTCCGGCGGAGCTGGCGCAGGAGCTGACGGCGGGCTCGCACGATCTCGAGCCGCGAGGGGTCCTCGCTGATGCTGTCGGCGCGCACGCGCAGGTCGTGGCCGAGCTCGGCGACCTCTGACTGCAGGGCCAGGGCACGGGCGCGGAGCTCGCCGAGCACCGGGCGATCGGCGAGTGCGGCGGCCGCGGACCCGAGGGCATCGAGGCCGCCGTGCTCCACGGCGTGGTACGCACCGGCGAGCGCTTCACGGATCGCCGCCGCGTCGGCGAGCACCGCCTCCTCGCGGCGCAGCACGTCGTCCTCCTCGGCGTCGGCGATGGCCGCATCGTCGATCTCGGTGAGCTGGAACCGCAGCAGGTCGGCCTCGCGCGCACGGGCACGGTCGTCCCCGCCGAGCGCGGCGAGCTCGGCTTCGAGACCCCGGATCTCCGTGCGGGCGGCTCGCAGCTCGCCGAGCGCGGCCTCCGCGCCGTCGCCCGCGTACCGGTCGAGGGCGTTGCGCTGCGCGGCCGCGGCGAGCAGCTGCTGATGGGCGTGCTGCCCGTGGAGGTCCACGAGGGTCGCACCGAGCGCCGCGAGCTCGCCCGCGGTGGCGAGTCGCCCGTCGACGTACGCGCGCGACCGGCCGTCGGCGGGAAGCACCCGCGCGAGGACGTGCTCCTCGCCGGCGGACGTCACGAACCGGCCCTCCACCCGGGCCTCCCCAGCGCCGGCCCGCACGAGCCCGGCGTCCGCCCGGCTCCCGAGCAGGAGCTCGAGCGCGTCCACGAGCAGGGTCTTCCCGGCCCCGGTCTCGCCCGTGATCGCGCTCAGGCCCGGCCCGAGGCCCACGGTGATCTCCTCGATGATCCCGAGGTCGGTGACCCGCAGCTCCTCCAGCACGATCCGGCCTACCGGTCGGCGAGGCCGAACTTGGCCTTCAGGATCTGGTGGAAGTCACGCGGGCCGAACGACACCACACGCGCGGCCTTCTCGGCCGCGGTGCAGCTCACGACGTCACCCGAACCGAGATGCCCGAGCTCGCGCCCGTCGACGGTCATCGTGGCACCGAACGGCCCCGTGACGGCGATCCCGACCTCCTCGGACGCGTCGAGCACCAGCGCGCGGTCGAAGAGCATGTGGGGTGACACCGGGGTGAGGAGCAGGCACCGGTGGCGGGGGGAGACGATCGGCCCGCGCGCCGAGAACGAGTACGCCGTGGAGCCGGTGGGCGTCGCGACGATCAGCGCGTCGGCCGCGTAGGTCGTGAAGAACGCCCCGTTGACGCCGACGTCGAGTCGCGCCATGTGCCCGGTGCGCGCCTTCTCGATCACCGTCTCGTTGAGCGCGAACCAGCGGCCACCCGCAGGGCCGGCCGACTCGACCGCGACCGCGAGCATCATGCGCTCCTCGACGTGGTACTCCCCGGCGAGGAGCCGGCCGAGGGCCTCGTCGAGGTCCGCGGGCTCGACCTCGGTGAGGTAGCCCATCTGCCCGACGTTGACGCCGAGGACCGCCACGCCGGCCTCGTACGCCTGGTCGATGGCCCGCAGCATGGTGCCGTCGCCGCCGAGCGAGATGAGCACGTCGAGGTCGTCGGGGAACACCGCCGGGTCGACGCCGAGCTCCGGGCGTCCGACGAGTGCGGCCTCCGCCTTCGGCATGGTGGCGACCGCACCGTGCGCGTCGAGCCAGCCCGCGGCCCGCCGCGCCAGGTCGAGCGCGGTGGCTCGGTCCCGGTGGGGAAGCACGCCGACTCGTACCGTCATCCGGTGTCGCTCCCGGCCGCGGCCGCGAGGACGGTGTGGTCGACGACCGGTCCCCGCCGGTCGGCTCGCACGAGGAACTCCCGGTTCCCGTCGGCGCCCCGGATCGGCGAGGCCACGATCCCCGTGACGAGCAGGCCCGCGGCCGCGAGGCCGTCGCTCACCTCGCCGAGCACCGCCGCGTGGACCGCGGGCTCGCGGACGATGCCCCCTCGGCCCACTCGGTCGCGCCCGGCCTCGAACTGGGGCTTCACGAGGAGCACGAAATCGGCGGCGTCGACCGCGCACGCCACGAGCGCGGGGGCGACCGTCACGAGCGAGATGAACGAGAGGTCCGCGACGACGAGCCCGACGGGCACACCCAACGACGCGCGATCGAGGGTGCGCACGTACGTCCGCTCCCGGACGATGACCCGTGGGTCCTGACGCAGCTTCCATGCGAGCTGACCCCGGCCCACGTCGACTGCGTGGACGCGCGCCGCGCCGCGCTGGAGCAGGCAGTCGGTGAACCCCCCGGTCGATGCACCGGCGTCGAGCGCGACCTGCCCGCCGACGTCGAGCCCGAACGCGTCGAGCGCCGCGGCGAGCTTGACCCCGCCCCGTGACACGTACTGCGGTCCGTCGGCGACCACCGTGATGGGCGCGGCGCCGTCCACCCGCCGGGCCGAGGTCGTGGCGGGCAACCCTGCGACGCGCACGCGGCCGGCGCCGATGAGCCGTGCGGCCGTCGTGCGCGACTCCGCGAGGCCGCGGCGCACCAGCTCGACGTCGAGGCGGCGCCTCACCACGGTCACCGGGCCAGGTTACGCGAGGACCTCTCCTCGGCAGCGACGCCGACGCCAGGCGGCGACGTACCCGCCAGGGCCTCCACCAGCGCAGGACCGAGTCGGGCCAGATCGTCGGCCACGAACGGTGGAGGCGGGCGCGGAACCGGCTCCTCCCCCGGCCCGGGCTCGCGCCGTGCGACGCCCGACAGCACGAGGGCGAACGGCCATCCGAGCCGCTCGGCGAACGCGCCGTCGGTCGTCGGGCGGTCGCCCACCATCACCCCCCGACGGCCGAGCCGGCGGTGGACCATCGCCGCGGCCGGTGCGCACGGCTTGCCCGCGACCTCGGGCTCGCGTCCACCCGCGGTGGCGACCGCGGCCACGATCGACCCCGCACCGGGAAGGAGCCCCCCCGCGATCGGGTACGTGGCGTCGAGGTTCGTGGCCACGAAGCGCGCGCCGTCGCGCACCGCGCGTGAGGCGCGCTCGAGGCCGTCGAAGTCGAAGTCGCGATGGAACCCCACCACCACGGCCTCCGCCGGAGGCTCGCGCACCGGATCGAGTCCGGCGGCGGCGAGGCTCTCGACGACACCGGGACCACCGCACACGAGCACCCGGGCCCCGGACGCGAGATCGGTCGCGAGGAGGTCGGCCGCAGCCATCGCGCTGGTCAGCACGTGCTCGCGCGGCGCCTCGATCCCGAAGCCGGCCAGCTTCGCGACGACGTCGTCGACCGGCATGCTCGAGTTGTTCGACATGAACCCGACCAGCAACCCCGCGGCCCGCAGCCCGAGCACAGCAGCCGCCGCGCCGGGGACCGGTGCGTCGCCGCGCCACACCACGCCGTCGAGGTCGAGACAGACCACCCCGGCCTCGTCGTCGACCCCGGTCACGCCACCTCCTCGACGGCGCGAGCGAGCGCGCGCTCGTACTCCGGCTCGGGGCGCATCGCCACCGCGAGACGCAGGTGACCCCGTGCGCCAGCGCGGTCGCCGGCGCGGAGCCGGCAGAGGCCGAGGCCGAAGTGCGCGTAGTCGTTCACCGGGTCGATCTCCAGGGCGGCGGCGAACTCGGCTTCGGCCGCGTCCACCCGGCCGGTGGCGAAGTACGCACGTGCCAGCGCCTCGCGCACCGAGCCCTTCGCCGGCTCGAGGTCGCGGGCCCGTTCGAGCACGGTCGCGGCCGCGTGCGGGCTCGCGGTCGCCAGGAGGTGGCTGCCCTCCTGGAACGCCCTGAACGCTTCGTACTCGTGCATCGAGCGCTCCTCTCTCGCCGTCGGTTGATGCTCGGACGGGTGGGCCGTGCGACAATCGCCCGCCCCGACGAAAGTTGACCTCCGTGCCCCTCTTCCAGCCGTTCCGAGGCCTGCGGTACCACGGCCTCGCCGACGTCAGCGCCGTCGCGGCTCCACCCTACGACGTCATCCACGGCACCGAGCGCGACCGACTCGCGGCCCGCGACGCCCACAACGCGGTGCACCTCATCCTGCCGGAGCCGAGCGAGCACGGCGACGGCTACGCCACCGCAGCCGCGCTGTTGTCCGAGTGGCGCGGCGACGGCACCCTGGACCTCGACCCCGAGCCCGCGTTCTACGGGTACCGCATGACGTTCGCCGATCCGAGCGGGCGCCGCCGCGTGACCCACGGCGTGATCGGCGCGCTCGCGCTGCCGCCCGACGGCCCGGGGACGGGCGACATCCTCCCCCACGAGCGCACGATCCCGAAGCACCGCAGCGATCGCCTCGCGCTGCTCGCGTCCACCGCCGCGAACCTCGACCCGATCTGGGGCCTGACGCCCGTTCCGGGCCTCGCATCGCTCGTCGGCGAGCCGGGAACGAGCGTCCAGCGGGCCCTCGACGACGAGGGGGTGGAGCACGCAGCCTGGGCGATCACCGACCCCGCGACCGTCGCGGCCATCCGCACCGCCGTGGCCGCGGGACCCCTGGTCCTCGCCGACGGCCACCACCGCTTCGAAACCGCGTGCGCTTTCCGGCGCGCCAACCCGGAGCGTGCAGGTGCGGGAGCGATCATGGCGCTCGTCGTCGAGCTCACCGACGACGAGCTCTGGGTGGCACCGATCCACCGCCTCGTCCACGGCACGCCTCACCTCCGAGCTCGGCTGGAGTCGGTGTTCACGGTCGTTCCGCTCGGCCCGAATTCGCCCGACGACGTGCGGCGGCTCGAGGGCGAGATGGCCGCCGCCGGGGCGCTCGGTCTCGTCGACCGGGAGGGGGTGGCGCTCCTCGTCCCCCGCCCCGACGGCATCGCCGAAGCACTCGGAGCCGAGCCCCCCGAGGTGCGCGCGGTCGACGCGGCGGTCTTCGAGACCGCGGTGCTGCCCCGCCTCGACGACGCTCACCTGGAATTCCGCAACGACGCGGGAGCGCTGGCCCGCGCCGTCGCGAACGGCGACGCCGACGCCGCCGTGCTGCTGCGACCGGTCAGTGTGGAGCAGATCCGCGCCGCGTCCTACGCGGGCGTGCGCATGCCGCAGAAGACGACGTTCTTCGCCCCCAAGCCCCGCACCGGACTGGTGTTCCGCAGCCTCGACGACTGAATGCGATGCTCGCGCCCGACCCGGCAGCGCACCGGCGGTGGCGCCTCGTCCATCGTCGGGATCGCGTCGGAGCCGCGGGCCGCGGCGCCTCGTCCACCGCCCGCCTGGCAAGGTACGTGGACAACGGCACGACACCGGG
>BTUT01000008.1:0-7364 GCA_045862935.1 Acidimicrobiia bacterium | reverse complement strand
CGCCTCGTCCACCGCCCGCCTCGCGTCCGCGCCGGCGAGTCGCCTAGTCCACCGTCCAGGTGGAGCCGGAGCGGATCAGCGCGGCGAGGTCGCCGGGACCGCTGCGCTCCGAAGCTGCCGCGAGCTGGTGCTGGACGGCGATCTCGTACGCCGGGCGGGCGACGTCGCGGAAGACGCCGATCGGTGTGGGCACCGTCGGGTGGTCGGCGAGGCGTGACACCGCGAAGGCCAGGCTCGGGTTGGTGCGGTGCTCGTCGTGGACGACGAGCCGGTCCTCGCCGACGTCGGCGACGTCGGCGATCTCGCACTCGCCGTGTGCGTTGAGGATCACCCCGCGCTCACGGTCGGCGCCGAAGCGGATCGGCTGACCGTGCTCGAGATTGATGAGCATCGCGTCGCGAGCGTCCTTCGCCGTGATCGCCTCGAACGCGCCGTCGTTGAAGACGTTGCAGTTCTGGTAGATCTCCACGAACGCCGCGCCCTCGTGCTCGCTCGCTCGCCGCAGCACCTCCATCATGTGCTTGCGATCCATGTCGTGCGTGCGGCCCACGAACGACGCTTCGGCGCCCAACGCCACCGAGACCGGGTTGAACGGGTGGTCGAGCGAGCCGAAGGGCGACGACTTCGTGATCTTGCCCTCCTCGCTCGTGGGCGAGTACTGGCCCTTGGTGAGGCCGTAGATCTGGTTGTTGAACATCACGATCTTGATGCCGATGTTGCGGCGCAGCGCGTGGATCAGGTGGTTGCCACCGATCGAGAGCATGTCGCCGTCGCCGCCGATCACCCACACGTCGAGGTCGGGCCGCGCGAGCGCGACGCCCGTCGCCACCGCGGGCGCGCGCCCGTGGATGCTGTGGATCCCGTAGGTCTCCATGTAGTACGGGAGTCGAGCCGCGCAGCCGATGCCCGAGACGAACACGAGGTTCTCGGGCCGCACGCCCATCTCAGCGAACAGCAGCTGCATCGCCGCGAGGATCGAGTAGTCACCGCACCCCGGGCACCAGCGGACCTCCTGGTCCGTCTGGAAGTCCTTGCGGCTCAGCGTGAGGGTCGTGTCGGTGCTCGTGTCGCTCATCTACAGCATCTCCTCGATCGCCGCCTGGATCTCGGCGGCGCGGAACGGCAGGCCCTGCACCTTGGTGACGCTGCGGGCGTCGACCAGGAACTCGGCGCGCACCAGGCGAGAGAGCTGGCCCAGGTTCATCTCCGGTACGAGCACCTTGGGGTAGCGGCCCAGGACCTCGCCCAGGTTCGCGGGGAACGGGTTGAGGTGCATCAGGTGCGCGTGGGCAACCCTCGCGCCGCGCGCCCGTGCCTGGCGGACCGCCTGCTGCGCGACCCCCCACGTGCTCCCCCAGCCGAGCACCAGGAGGCCCGCGCCATCAGGGTCGTCCACCTCCACGGGGGGGATGTCGTTGGCGATGCCGGCGACCTTGGCCGCCCGCAGGTGCACCATCCGCTCGTGGTTCTCGGGCTCGTAGTTGACGTTGCCCGTGCCGTCCTGCTTCTCGATGCCGCCGAGGCGGTGCATGAGCCCCGGCGTCCCCGGAAGCGCCCACGGTCGAGCGAGGGTCTCGGGGTCACGCAGGTACGGCCAGAACTCGCCGTCGTGATTGGGCTCGGTCGCGAACTCCACGGTCAGGTCGGGCAACCCGTCGACGTCGGGGATGAGCCACGGCTCAGCCCCGTTCGCGAGGTAGCCGTCGGTGAGCAGCAGCACCGGCGTGCGGTACTTCAGCGCGATCCGCGCCGCCTCGATCGCCGCGTCGAAGCAGTGACTCGGGGTCGACGCCGACACGATGGGCATCGGTGCCTCACCGTGGCGCCCGTACATCGCGAGCATGAGGTCGGCCTGCTCGGTCTTCGTCGGGAGGCCCGTGGAGGGACCACCCCGCTGCACGTCGATGATGACGAGCGGGAGCTCGAGGCTCACCGCGAGGCCCATCGCCTCGGACTTGAGGTCGACGCCCGGCCCGCTCGTACCCGTGATCCCCAGGTGACCCGCGAACGAGGCGCCGATCGCCATCCCGATGGCCGCGATCTCGTCCTCGGCCTGGACCGTTCGCACCCCGAAGTGCTTGTGGCGGGAGAGCTCGTGGAGGACGTCGGACGCGGGGGTGATCGGATACGAGGCGTAGGTCACCGGCAGCTGGCTGAGCTGCCCCGCGGCGACGAGCCCGTACGCGAGCGCGACGTTGCCGGTGATCTGACGGTACGTGCCCGGCTCCAGGCGGGCGGGAGCGATCTCGTAGGGGTGCTCCCACAGCTCCGCGGTGTCGCCGAAGTTGTAGCCCGCCTTGAATGCGGCGAGGTTCGCGGCCCGCACGAGCTCCCGGCCCGCGAACCGGTCGTCGATCCAGGCGATCGTCGGCTCGACGGGGCGCGGGAAGAGCCACGAGAGCAGGCCGAGCGCGAAGAAGTTCTTCGACCGCTCCGCGTCGCGTGGCTTGACGCCGAGCTCCTTGGTGGCCTCGAGGGTCATCGAGGTCATCGGCACCTGGATCACACGGAAGGCCGCGAGCGAGCCGTCCTCGAGGGGGTTCGCCGTGTATCCGGCCTTGTCGAGGTTGCGCTGGTCGAAGGCGTCGGAGTTCACCAGGAGGGTGCCGCCCGGCGACAGCTCGTTGATGTTCGCCCGGAGCGCGGCCGGGTTCATGGCCACGAGCACGGTGGGCAGGTCGCCGGGCGTCAAGATGTCGTGGTCGGAGATCTGCACCTGGAACGACGAGACCCCGGCGATCGTCCCCGCGGGCGCACGGATCTCGGCCGGGTAGTTGGGGAGGGTGGCGAGGTCGTTGCCGAAGACGGCGCTGACGTCGGTGAAGCGGTCCCCCGTGAGCTGCATGCCGTCGCCGGAGTCCCCGGCGAATCGGATGACAACCTCGGTGAGCGGCTCGGGCTTGAGCGTCATGGCGTCTGGGGTCACGCGGCCTCGATTCTGGGCGTGCGGTCTCGTGCTTGCGCGCTCGGCGAGCGGATGGGACCCGCCGGCGACTCGGCGTCGGTCGGTGCTCGTCGGACGCACTCGGACAACCGCCACCGTGTCATGGCCAGTGTACGGCTCGCCGCCGACCACCCGGGGACCGGCCCGGGAGCCGGCACGTCCGGACGCCCCATTCGTGAGCACGGCCGGCATCGGCCACCCGGCGACGTCACCGGCAGCCGCTCCCCGCCGGAGCGGGCGTCACGCGGGTGTCAGGCGGACCCGTCGAGCGCACCGAGCGCACCCTCGGCGCGCCGGCGAGCCCGCGCGAGCTGTGCCGGGGTCGCGCGGGCGATGGTCAGCGCCTCGACCTCCGCCTTGGCGCCGCGCCCACCGGATCGGGTGGTGAAGAAGCGGCGCCGCACGGCGCCGACCACGACGAGGAGGTCGTCCGCGGCGACCTCCTCCAGCCAGGCCGGCGGATCCCAGACCGTCACCGGCACCGAGGTGGCAGCGGTCCCGCGGCGGTGGGCTCGGAGTGCGTGCCCTCCACCGCCGGGGGTGCGGACCGCCAGGGACGCGAGGCGCCGCCCGGCTGCGAGCGTGCGGACGTCGACACCGGTCGAGCAGCGCCCCCAGAGCACCGCGAGGTTGATGCCGGCGATCTCCGTCGCGCCGGCGCGCGACGAGGACCTCGTGTCGTTCGCCGCTGCGGGACCGCGCTCGGACGCGGCCCTCGACCCGGTCCTCGACCCCGCTGTGGGCCCGGCTGTGGGCCCGGCCGTGGAACCGGCCGTGGAACCGGCCCGGGCAGCCGTGGTGCGATCCTTCGTCGGACCCGTCATGAGGCGCTCCTCTCGCATCACCGGTCGACGACGACCGGGGCACCGGGGAAGCGCGTGGGGAAGCCGAGGTGAACGTATCCCAGGGGTGTGACGGTGACCGTGCGGCAAGCGACAGGCGAGCGCGACCCCGTGGCAGTCCTGTGCGACATCACGCGCGCGGGGACCGCAGATCCGCGCGCCTCGGCCGGCGTGCGCCTCAGCGGAGCGCCGCGCAGCGAAGTGCCACATCGGCGAAGTCGGCATCGGCGCGCCGCACACGCGCGAACAGCTCACGCGCCGCTCCGAGGTTGCCGGCCCGCTCCTCGAGGTCGGCGAGCGCGTACCAGAGGCGGAGGTGGTGCGAACGCGGCTTCGCAACCGGCTTCGCCTTGCGGCGGAGCAGGTCGATCGCCTCGTCGAGGCGCCCACGATCGGCGAGCGAGCCCGCGAGGACGATCCGGCCCTCGGTCACGAGCTCGGCCGACGGTGACGACACGCCCAGCTCCGCCCACAGCTCGTCGACCCGCTTCCAACGGCGTTGAGCTCGGTAGCAGTCCATCAGGACGGGGTGCTGCTCCGCGGAGTCGGTGAGCTCGAGGAACGCCTCGAGCTCCTTCGACGCCGCGCGGTAGTTGCCCACGCGGTACTCGGCGAGACCCGTGAGCTCGCGCACGCTGGGCGCGTCGGGCAGCGCGTCGCGCACCGGTCGGAGCAGGCGGAGCGCCGCGCGATCGCGGTCGTGTGCGAACGCGTCCGCGGCCTCCATCAGGCGGCCGAGGAGGTACTCGGCTCGCCGCCCGCCCAGCCTCCGGACCTCCGCCTCCACGTCCGGAGTCGCCCGTCGGGAGCGGCGCCGAGCGGGCGGTCGGGTGTCGGGGGCGCGGCGCCCGGGCACGGGATCGCGTTCCGGCGGCTTCCGGGTGCCGACCACCCGCAGCGGCGCCGGAGGACGTTTCGCGACCGGCACGTCCACATCCGGTTCGCGGCGGGTGCGCTCCGTACGCGGCGGCCCGTGGGGCCCGAATCCCGACGACGGATCCCGCCTGCTCGATCCCCGAGTCGCGGCCTTCGGGGCACCCGAGCGCCGGGGGGTCTTGCCCCGGCTGTCCGATCCCCGCCGCGCGGGGTCGTTCGGGGTACGAGGCCCCGGTCGACGCCGCTGTGGGTCCGAACCGTCCTCGCTCCCGCGCGGCGCGCTGCTCATCGGTCGAGGGTACCGGTGCCGCGGCGCCCGACGACCGTGACCGCCGCCCGCGACCACCTCCGACGCGGGCGCCACGCGACTGCCGAGGAGCACTCGGCACGGCCACCACGTGATCGCCGACCCGGTTGCCTGCGTCCGACGTGGCCGCTCCGGCGCCGCAGCCCGCCGCCATCACGCGCACGCGCGGTCATCCACACCGCGCCCCGACGCGACGAAGCGCCCGCCCCGGCGCACCACCGGCCGTCCGAGGACGATCCGAGGTGCGGCCCGGAGGGGGCGCTTCATGTGAGAAATCCGGCGGCGACCTACTCTCCCAGGGGATCTCCCCCCAAGTACCATCGGCGCTGGCGGTCTTCACTTCCGTGTTCGGAATGGGAACGGGTGTTACCCCGCCGCTATGGCCACCGGAAACCTGATGTTCTGGGTTGTCAAGACGTCCCAAGAACTCCAGAGCGAGCACGAGCTTCCGAGCAAGAGAGCAAGAAGATCCCAAGCCCTCGGCCGATTAGTACCGGTCGGCTGAACACGTTGCCGTGCGTACACCTCCGGCCTATCAACCTGGTCGTCTACCAGGGGCCTTACCCGGTTGACCCGGTGGGAGATCTCATCTCGAGGCAGGCTTCGCGCTTAGATGCTTTCAGCGCTTATCCTTTCCGCAGGTCGCCAACCAGCCGTGCTCTTGGCAGAACAACTGGCACACGAGAGCTGCGTCCGTCCCGGTCCTCTCGTACTAGGGACAGCTCCCCTCAAATCTCCTACGCCTACGGTGGATAGGGACCGAACTGTCTCGCGACGTTCTAAACCCAGCTCGCGTACCGCTTTAATGGGCGAACAGCCCAACCCTTGGGAGATGCTTCACCCCCAGGATGCGACGAGCCGACATCGAGGTGCCAAACCTTGCCGTCGATGTGGACTCTTGGGCAAGATAAGCCTGTTATCCCCGGGGTACCTTTTATCCGTTGATCGACCGCGCTTCCACACGCCACGGCCGGGTCACTAAGCCCTGCTTTCGCACCTGCTCGACTTGTAGGTCTCGCAGTCAAGCTCCCTTGTGCCTTTGCACTCGACGCCTGATGGCCAACCAGGCTGAGGGAACCTTTGGGCGCCTCCGTTACTCTTTAGGAGGCGACCGCCCCAGTCAAACTACCCGCCTGACGCTGTCCCCGATCCGGATCACGGACCTGGGTTAGAGCCCCAATACATACAGGGTGGTATTTCAACGTTGCCTCCACCCGAGCTGACGCCCAGGCTTCCAAGGCTCCCACCTATCCTACACAATATGTACCGAAACCCAACATCAAACTGTAGTAAAGGTCCACGGGGTCTTTCCGTCCTACCGCAGGAAACGAGCATCTTTACTCGTCGTGCAATTTCGCCGGGTCTCTGGTTGAGACAGTAGCCAAGTCGTTACGCCATTCGTGCAGGTCGGAACTTACCCGACAAGGAATTTCGCTACCTTAGGCATTGTTGTTACTCCGTCATCACTCCGTGCGACGACGTGGTCAGGTCATTTCTGCCTGACTCCCCATGTCGCCATGGGGATCGGACTGTATCTTCAGCCACCGGAGCTGGCGTCGCTCCAGTGGGTGCCCAGCGTGCAGTCTCTGAGGATCCCAGCACCTCGTCGATCGACCGCCGGCGCTGTCGGCCGTGCGCATTCATCGCATAGGCCAGCCGCACCGACTTCTCGAACCCTTCGGGCGTCAGGTGGAAACGTCGACGCATCCACCCAACGATCGTTGCGAACGCTCGAACGTCGTTCGCCTTGACCACGGGTGGATATCGCTCGAAGAACGGGATGACCGCTCGTTCGAGATCACGCAACGAGTCGACCGCACAGGTCCAGACGCTGCTGTCTCCACCCTTGGGTCTGGGGCGCCCACACCCGAACACTCGGATCAGCGCCTCGAGAACGTCTCGATGGTCCATGTGCTGATACACGTGGAAGACGGGGTGCAACTGCCACCCGCCTGTCGATCGAGCGTTCGCGGTTCGGTGGACCGAGACGGAAAAGCAACCTTCTCCGTCGACGGAGCCCACCACCCAGAGGGGATCGAGCTCGAGCAATGGGGAGCTGGTTTCCTGCTGATCGTCCGCACTGGTCGGATTGTCACTGCTCATGCGTCAACTCTCGCAGTCGAGTATGACACTGAACGAGTACCGCCAGATACTCGGATGTTCCAGCATACAGCCAGGTTTTCCAACGGCCAGTCGAAACTCACCGTTATAGTTACGGCCGCCGTTTACCGGGGCTTAGGTTCAGAGCTTCGCCTTGCGGCTAACCCTTCCCCGTAACCTTCCGGCACCGGGCAGGCGTCAGAGCGTATACATCGTCTTGCGACTTCGCACGCTCCTGTGTTTTTAGTAAACAGTCGCTTGGCCCTGGTCTCTGCGGCCTCCTCGAGCTCGGGAC